>DURD01000031.1 GCA_012837435.1 Erysipelotrichaceae bacterium | reverse complement strand
TATCATCATTCGCTTTCTTTCTTCGTCTAGCGAGATAGAAAGCTTATAAAGAAAAAAGATTAGTCACAAAACTGTGATTAATTTGATTAGTAAAGAGATTTGTTGCAATTAATCTGTCAAGTAACAAAATGTTAAAAAAGCACTTTTTATTAAGCATTTGTTAATGGGTGTGATAGAATATCACTGGTTTGGGCATTTTTCAGAAAAACGACCCATCTTGACATTGGAGGTAAAAAATTATGGCTACAAAAGAATTCTATCCGATTGATGAAATCGGTAAAGGTAAACCCGGTTTTTCCAGAACAAGAAGCATTATTGAAGCAGCTTTTTATGGAAATAACGTTGTAAAAATTAATTCGCTCAAAGAAGCTTATCTATTAGCAAAGAATTCACCAGGCACTGTAGTTACAGGTATGCCTGTATATCGGGCAGAAGAAATCGGCTTGGAGAAAGATGCAAAAGTCTTACTATTTAACGACGGTGCAATCACTGGCCGTTACGCTACTGCTAGAAGAATTCAAGGTCAACCAGGTGTCAACGCTGAAGAATTAGACAAAATGCTAATGGAAGCTGTTTATAATACTCGCTTTAGAAAGTTGTATCACGCTGAAGCTTATATAGGGTTAGACCCAGAATTTATGGTCAAAGCCCATTTGTTAATACCAGAAGGCTTTGAAATGCTAGCCTATAATTGGTTGTTAAATTTTCAATATATCAACGAAGAATATTTAGAAATGTATCAAAACAGTAAACTTATTGGCGACGGTAAAGAACCAGATATTTATATCTTTTCTGATCCAGCTTGGGCAGGCACTGATCGAACAGATATTAGTGACAGCAAATGTTTAGCGTATTTTTCTACAGAAACAAATTGTGCCGCTATTTTAGGTATGAGATATTTTGGAGAACATAAAAAAGGTACGTTGACAATTGCTTGGGCAATTGCTAACAGAAATGGTTATGCCTCTTGTCACGGCGGTCAAAAAGAATACGTCCTACATGACGGCCGCAAATTTGTCGCGTCTGTCTATGGATTATCAGGAAGTGGTAAATCCACGATTACACACGCTAGACACGACGATAAGTATGCTGATATCAGAGTTTTGCATGATGATGCCTTTATTATTAATGATGAAACATGTGCCTCTATTGCTTTAGAACCAACATATTTTGATAAGACTAACGATTATCCGACTAACAGTCCAGATAATAAGTTCCTTGTCACCGTTCAAAACTGCTCTTGTACAAAAGATAGCAAAGGCAACATTGTCTTAGTCACTGAAGATATTAGAAATGGCAATGGGCGCGCGATTAAATCTAAACTGTGGAGTCCAAACCGCGTTGATAAAATCGAAGCACCAGTCAATGCAATTTTCTGGATTATGAAAGATCAAACTCTTCCTCCAATCGTTAAACTAAGAGGAGCTTCTTTAGCTTCGGTGATGGGGGCAACATTAGCGACAAAACGGACCAGCGCGGAAAGATTAGCTCCAGGAGTTGATCCAAACGCTTTGGTTGTCGAACCGTATGCCAATCCATTTAGAACTTATCCGTTAGCTAATGACTATGCTAAATTTAAAAAATTAGTCGCCGAGAAAAATGTTGATTGTTACATTATCAACACTGGCGATTTTATGGGTAAGAAAGTTACAAAAGAAGATACGCTCGGTGTCATTGAAGCGGTCGTCGAAGAAAAAGCAAAATTTAAAAAATGGGGTCCTTTCTCAGATATTGAAATTATGGAATGGGAAGGATTTGTTCCAAATTTAAAAGACAAAGAGTACGTCGCTCAATTAAAAGCACGTATGCAAGATAGAGTCAATTTCGTAAAGTCAAGGGAAGGAGATAAAGGCGGTTACGACAAATTACCAAACGATGCTTTGGAAGCTATTGAAAAAGTCGTTAGTGAAGCCAACACGCTATAAAATATGGGTGTAAAAATAGTAGAAACAGGCCTTAGAGATGGCCATCAATCCTTATTCGCCACAAGGATGAACACCAAAGAAGTGCTCAGCGCGCTTAAGGAACTCGATTCAGTGGGCTACCACGCTATTGAAATATGGGGTGGAGCAACATTTGATTCATGCTTGCGTTTTCTAAACGAAGATCCATGGGAAAGATTAAGACTCGCTAAAAAGGTTTGCAAAAAGACAAAACTGCAAATGCTATTGCGCGGTCAAAATCTCGTTGGATATCGTCACTATCCTGATGATGTCGTTCAAAAATTTGTTCAAAAAGCTATTAGGAATGGTATTAATATCATTCGTCTTTTTGATGCTTTAAATGATATTCGCAATTTGGAAAGCGCGGTCAAAGCAATAAAAAAATATCGTGGAGAATGTCAAATAGCTTTGAGTTATACCACTTCTCCAGTGCACACCGTGCAATATTATGTTGATTTAGCTAAGCAAATTGAAAAAATGGGAGCAGACAGCATTTGCATTAAAGATATGGCGGGTGTCTTGTTGCCCACGGATGCTTTTGAACTAATAAGTGCTTTGAAACAAAACACAAAATTACCAATTGAGTTACATAGTCATTGTACTGGCGGTTTATGTGAAATGTCTTATCTAAAAGCTATTGAAGCGGGAGTTGATATTATAGATTGCGCTATTTCTCCACTCGGAGGAGGCAGTAGCCAGCCATCTACTGAAGCATTAAATTTTGCCCTACAAGGGACACCATATGATCCAAAACTTAACATCGAAATGCTCGATGCTGCCGCTAAAAAATTAGAACCGGTAAAAGCTAAATATTTAGCTAATGGTTTATTAAATCCTAAAGTTTTATCTGCCAGCCCTAATGTGGTTAGATATCAAATTCCTGGCGGCATGATTTCAAATTTAATTAGACAACTAAAAGAGCAAGACGCTTCTGATCGTTTATATGAAGTTTTAGCGGAAGTGCCAAACGTCCGCAAAGATATGGGATATCCACCATTAGTTACTCCATTGTCACAAATGGTGGGAACACAAGCCGTTTTCAATGTTCTTTCAGGAGAAAGATACAAAATGGTACCAAAAGAGATTACTGAATATCTTCTTGGTAGATATGGGAGATGGCCAGCACCGGTTAACGAAGAAGTTCGCTTTAAAATTATCGGCAACGAAGAGCCAATCACTTATCGTCCTGCGGATGATTTGAAACCAGAATTTGAAGCTCTGAAGAAACAATACAAAGATATCGCTAAAAGTGACGAAGACATCTTATCTATTGCTTTATTCGGTGATGTGGCTATTAGATTCATCGAACAAAGAAACGAAGACGCCATTCCTACAGTGATTCATGTTGAGGCATAACGTATGGTTTTAGCAATTTGGAAAAACTGGGAATCAATGAATGTTGGTGAGGCAATATTAGTCTCAATCATTTCTATACTCATTGTTTTTGCAGCTTTAATTCTTCTTGTTTTTGTCACGTGGACGCTGCAAAAAGTCATGGAAAAATATGATGAAAAAACTCACATTTTGCCACGTGAAGAAAATGAAATTTTAAGTGAGGACAAAAACGCTGTGATAGCAACCCTAGTAGCAGCAATGGATTTTTATCGCGAAAAAGGTAAAAAAATACGCGTTGTATCGGTTAAGAGAATAGAGGATTAAACTTATGAAGATTTACAAGATTAAAGTCAACGGCAAATCGTATCGTGTGGAACTTGAAGAAATCGAACAAATTGATTCCGCACCAATTGAAGAAAGGAAAAGAGCGGAGTCAAAGAAAATTATCGGTACCGAAACTGTCAAACAAGTTGTTTCTCCTATTCAGGGTCAAGTAACCGATATTAAAGTTAAAGTCGGTGACAAAGTACGAAAAGGTGACGTTTTGTTGCTTATCGAAGCTATGAAATTAGAAAACGAAATTGTTTCTACTTTCGACGGACAAGTAGCGGAAATTTTAGTCACTAAGGGTCAAAATGTCAAAGCGAGAGACGTGATTGTAATTATCGAATAACGGTTGAGATTATGGAAAAAATTTGGGATATAATTGTAGCATTTTTCCAAGACTCCGGTTTTGCGCGTTTTTTTGCGGCAGGCGGATGGCTCAATCTCATCATGATTATAATTGCTGGAGTCTTGATATTTCTCGCTATTAAAAAAGAATTTGAACCTTATTTGCTTTTGCCGATTGCTTTCGGCATGCTGCTTGTGAACTTACCAGGCGTTGCCGCTGAGGTATTTGATAAAGGTACGTCATCGTATAATGCTATATCTTTTGCTGCTGAGATCGGAATAACTAACACTCAAAGCAATTTTATCTTCGATCAATTTGCAGTATTTGAAGATCAACTTGGTTTTACTATCAGTAATGGAACTGCAACTACTTTTCAGTTGCACAAATTAGCAGCGCTTACTGATTTTCAAAATAGTTTTGCAACGGAATACGGATTTACTGGTGAATTAGCCTACAAAGCAAAAGATATTTTTTCACAAATTGACAATTTGTACAACCACGATTATACAGGTATATTTGGTTACTTATACTATGGAGTTAAGTGGGGTATATATCCTTGTTTGATCTTCTTATGTATCGGTGCGACCACAGACTTTGGTCCATTAATTGCTAATAAAAAGACCATGCTTTTAGGTGCAGCCGCTCAACTAGGTATTTTTATTACTTTTATAGGTGCAATCGCTATAGGCAAAAATGGCCTAGGTTGGACTAATTTTGATGCGAGAATCGCGTCTTCAATTGGCATCATCGGTGGTGCGGACGGACCTACTGCTATTTTAATTACAACCAAACTGGCACCAGAATATTTATCGTCAATCGCCATCGTGGCGTATTCATATATGGCTTTAGTGCCAGTCATTCAACCACCAATCATCAGACTTCTTACCACTAAAAAAGAACGTCGAATTGTCATGGAAACACCTAGAGAAGTGTCTAAGACAGAAAAAATCTTGTTTCCGATTGTCGTTACTGTCGTCACCGTCTTAATTGTGCCAAGCGCTGGAGCATTAATCGGTTGTTTGATGCTCGGAAATTTAGTTAAGGAAAGTGGTGTTGTACCAAAAATCACTGAGACTTTAGCCAATGCTTTAATGTACACCGTTACGATTATATTAGGTGTTTGCGTTGGCTGTACTGCTGACGCCGCTACGTTCCTGAGATTAGACACAATATTGATCTTTGTGTTAGGTATTATCGCTTTCTCAACCGCAACTGCGGGTGGTGTCTTATTTGGAAAACTGATGTGCTGGGCAACAAAAGGTAAAGTCAATCCTATGATTGGTGCCGCTGGTGTTTCTGCTGTTCCTATGGCGGCTCGTGTCGTTCATAAAGAAGGTCTAAAAGAGGATCCGACAAACTTCTTATTGATGCATGCGATGGGACCAAACGTTGCAGGTGTTATCGGTTCAGCAGTTGTCGCAGGGGTTCTACTCCTACTATTTCTTTAAATTTTAAAATAAAACTTAAATGTGAAAGACGGATTTGCTTATCGGCACCCGTCTTTTTATAATATGGCCATGCAATACCAAAAATTACATTTCAAAGAAATTGATTCCACGAACAGCTATTTGAAAAACAACCATCATTTTCTTAAGGAATTTACTTTTGTTTCCGCGGATTATCAAAGTTTAGGCAAAGGTAGAGAAAATAGAACTTGGTTAAGTAATAACGAAGAAAACCTCTTGTTTTCATTTTTACTTAAAGATCAAAAGTTCATGGATATCTCTACGTATCTTTCGATATATTCAGCGGTAGAAATAGCTAAATTTTTAGAAAGTTACAAAATAAAAAACGTCAGTGTTAAATGGCCAAACGACGTTCTGATTGGCGAAAAAAAAGTATGTGGCATATTATTAGAAGCTCAACTACCCGAATATATTGTGGTGGGTATAGGATTAAACGTTAATCAAAAAACTTTCCCTCCTAATTTAAAAAGAGAAGCAACATCGTTAACTAATGAAACCAAACAACCTTATTCTATCGACGAGATAAAAGAAAAATTATTTTCTCAATTGGTAAATAACTTTAACGATATCAATCACGTTAGTTACTTATCCTACTTTAGAGAAAATAATTACTTGATGAATAAAAAAGTAAAAGCAAGGCATAATCAAAAAGACTTTGTCGGTGAAGTAATAGGTATTACTGATGATTTACGACTGCAAATAAAAAGCGACAAACTTATCTTGCCTGTCGATAGTGGAGAGATAACGGTGTTATGAAAATATTGGAAAAAGAAATAAAAGCCGTTATTTTTGATATGGATGGCACACTTATTGATTCCACAGGCATTTGGCAGGAGATAGATGAAACCTTTTTTGCTAGAAGAAATATGGTTTTACCATCTGACTACTCTCAAAAAATTGTCCATCTCGGTTTAAGACAAGCTGCTATCTATACAAAAGACACTTACAATTTAAAGGAAAATGTTGAACAAATAATAGAAGAATGGCGCGAGATGTCGACGGAAATGTATCACAATGTTGTTGAACTCAAACCTCATGCGCTATCCTTATTAGATATTTTTAAGAAAAACAATATTAAAATGGCAATTGCCACCGCTAATGATGAACAATTATATCTACCTTGTTTAAAAAGACTTGGTATAGAACATTATTTTGATTTCGTCGCGGACGTTAATCATGTTAAAGAAGGTAAAAACAGCGCAAAAATTTATCTTTATTTAGCGGAAAAATTAAAGATTAAACCAGAAAACATTATGGTAATTGAAGATATGCCAACTTGTATTAAAACCGCTTTTGAAAATGGCTTTATAACTATTGCAGTCGCGGATCCTGCTTCTAAAAATTTTGAAGAAGAAAAAAGATCTAATTCGGATCTTTTCGTGGATAATTTCGAGGAACTAATTAACCTATTACAGCTATAATAAATCGACGTTATGTTTTTTGAATTCTTTAATATCGGCATCTGGCCAATACGAAGATTGTACTTCGCCAATATGAATTTTTCTTAATAAATACATGCATAAGCGAGACTGACCAATACCGCCTCCAATCGTAAGAGGTAGTTCACCGTTAACAATCGAACGATGGTAGTCTAGAGATAGTTTATATTCTTCGCCTTTAACTTTTAATTGTTTCAACAATGAATCTTTGTTGACTCTAATACCCATTGAAGATAATTCAAAAGCGGTTTGTAGCGGTTCGTACCATAATAAAATGTCACCATTTAAATCCCAATCATCATAATCCGCGGCTCTACTATCATGGGGTAAACCATCGCTTAATTTATTGCCAATTTTCATAAGGAAAACTGCCCCATATTTTTTGGTAATAAGATTTTCTCTTTCCATTCTGTTTTGATCTGGAAAGAGGCTCTCTAATTCACTAGAAGTAATAAAAATAATGTTTTTTGGCAATGGATTAGCTAGTGTTGGATATTGTTCTATCAATAAATCATAAGTTCGTAAAAATACGCGATAAATGGCTTCGACAACTTTCCTCAAAGTTGTAATATTTCTTTCTTCTGGCAACAATCTTTTTTCCCAATCCCATTGGTCGACATATAAAGAATGCAAATTATCTAATTCTTCAAAGCGACGAATAGCGTTCATATCGGTATAAAGGCCATTTATTTCATATTTTTTAAGGGCATAGCGTTTCCATTTAGCTAGAGATTGAACAATTTCTAGCTCCTGATTATTTTCATTGACAATAAAAGAAACAGGTTTTTCATGGCCACTTAAATTGTCATTTAAACCAGTTTTCGGTTCAATAAATAAAGGCGCTGAAACTCGAACGAGATCGAGTTCTTTTGCTAGCAGATTTTCAAAAGTATCTTTAATTAATTTAATAGCTCTTTGGGTTTCTAAAACATTTAGCAAACTTTTGTAATTGGCGGGAAAGTAGTTTCTTTTCATAATTAAATTTCTTTCTTATTCATATTTTGATAGACAGTAAATTTTATTTCTAAATCACCATCCATAACAGGTTCGCTTTCTTCGATTAATTTGAAATCTGGATGCTCATCTAAGTTGATAAAAAATACCTCTGCTCCACCATCAGCGTTAACCTTCGTTAGATAGACTTTATCGACATAGGGAAGAGTTTGTCTATAGATAGAAGCTCCACCGATAATAAAGACAGTATCATTTTTTTCATATTCTTTAATCTTTTTTAAAAAGTCTTCAAAAGTATGAACATTTATTACACCTTCATAGTTATGAGTGGGGTCTTGTGATAAGACAAGGTTGGTCCGATCTTTTAATGGTTTTTGATTAGGAAAAGATAATAAAGTATTCTCCCCCATACACACCACATGCCCTAATGTGGTTTCGCGAAAAAAATTCATATCCAACGGCAAAGAAAATAAAAGGCCATTTCTTTTACCAATGCCATATTTTTTATCACAATTCAAAATTGAAACAATCATCTTAAATAGCCACCGGTATTTTCTGCTCTAATTTTTCATATTCATAATCGACCAATTCAAAATCTTCTACTTTAAAATCATAAAAGTTTTTTACATTGGGATTAACGATTAATTTTGGAGCTTTATGCTGAGGTTTTTTAATGATTTCTTTAACAATATCCACGTGTCTATCGTAGATATGAGCATCGGCGATGACATGCACGAGAGTACCGGCTTTAAGACCAGACACTTGCGCAAACATGATAAGAAGCAAGGAATATTGGAGGACATTCCAGTTGTTAGCGGTCAACATATCGTTGCTTCTTTGATTTAAAATGCCATTTAATGTGTCGCCAGTGACATTAAAAGTCATCGAATAGGCACAGGGGTACAAATTCATAGCGTGCAAATCATCAAAATTATAGATATTAGTTAAAATTCTTCTTGATTGGGGATTGTTTTTTAAATCGAATAATACGCGATCAACTTGATCAAATTCACCCTCTGGATAAATGGATTTTTTCGCTAATTGATAGCCATAAGCCTTACCAATCGAACCATTTTCATCTGCCCAAGAATCCCAAATGCGAGAATTTAAATCGCGAATATTGTTGGATTTCTTTTGCCAAATCCAAAGCAATTCATCCAAACAACTCTTAAACGCTGTTCTTCTGATAGTTAAAATAGGCAACTCTTCTTGCAAATTATAACGATTGACAATGCAGAATTTTTTAACCGTATGAGCAGGAGTTCCGTCCTCCCAACGCGGTCTAACTTTTAAATCAGTATCCCAAAAACCATTTTCTAGAATATCTTTCATATTAGCGACAAATATTTCATCAGCTTTGGACATAAACTTACCTCACATTTAATACATTATATTAAATTACGTATATTTCTTAAACGAAAAATTATAATCACTGCGTGCGCAAATGTGCGCTAACCATTTATAATAATATCTAAATAGGTTATGAATTTAAAAGACTATATCATCTTCGAAGATCAAAACATAATTATTGTCAATAAGCCGAGGGGATTATTGAGTAAAAGAGATGGCGAAATGAGTCGCCCTTCTTTAGATCGAGAAATAGAAAAATACTTGAATAACCAAAAGCCCGCTATGCCGGTTAATCGTTTAGACAAGGATACATCTGGTCTAGTCATATTTGCAAAAACTAATGTCGCGGCTTTAGAGATGAGTAATATTATTCAAAGGCATACCGATATTGAAAAACATTATTTAACATTGGTAGCAGGTGTTATTAGAGAAGACGGAATTATTGATGCGCCTTTAAGAAAGAGTTTTGAGAGAAAGAAGATGATTGTCGCGCCTTTAAAAAGTGGTGCCAAAGAAGCTATAAGCAAATATTGTGTCGTGGAAAATTTTGATAATTTTACCTTATTAGACGTCCAGCTATTAACGGGAAGAACACACCAAATACGCGCTCATATGTCATACATAAGGCACCATATAGTAGGCGATACTAAATATGGAAATTATAAAATTAACAATGAATTTAGAAAGAATTATGGCTTTGAAAATCAGTTTTTGCATGCTTATAAAATTAATTTTTTAGAGACAAAAGGTTATTTTTCTTATTTAAAAAATCGAGTTTTTAAGGCAGAATTACCTCTAGATTTGCAAAAAATACTAGAAAAAATGAGAAAAAGTGCAAATTTAATGAATATTACATAAAAAAGTTAGCACTCATATTGACAGACTGCTAATTTCGGTTATAATGTAGTTGTTAGCAATCAAACTCAATGAGTGCTAAAAGAGTAATATGGGAGGTTTTAAAATTATGAGAAATTATATTACTAATTACGATCCTTTTTTTGATAATTTTTTCTCTGATGAAAAAAAATATTCTTCTAATATGATGAGAACAGATATTAGAGAACTTGACAAATCATACGTAATGGAAATTGAATTGCCAAAAGTTAAAAAAGAAGATACCAAAATATCTTTGAAAGATGGTTATTTAACAATTTCTGCAACTTACAACAATGAAGAACAAAAAGAGGGAAAATATCTCCATCGCGAAAGAAGGTATGGCGAATGTTCCCGTTCATACTACGTGGGCAGTGACGTGAAAATTAAGGACGTCAGTGCTAAACTTAAAGATGGTGTTTTAACTGTCAGCATTAAAAAAGTTGATGAAAAAGAAAAGGAAAAAGAACATCTCGTAGCTATCGAATAATTAGGAGTTCATCATGAAAGAAGTAAAAGAATTTCAAACCGAATCGAAAGAATTATTGAATTTAATGATCAATTCTATCTACAGCAACAATGAAATATTTTTGCGGGAATTGATAAGTAATGCCAGTGACGCGATAGACAAATATCGTTATAAAGCTTTAACGAGCGATGGCAAAATTCCTCTTCAAGATTTTGGGATTGACATTAAAGTTAACAAAAAGAAACGTTCTATTACCATTGCCGATAATGGTATTGGAATGAATAGAGAAGAGTTGGTTGAAAATCTTGGAACTATTGCTAAAAGCGGCAGCAAGGATTTTGCTAGCCGCTTAAAAGAAGCAAAAGAGAAACAAGATTTAGATATTATCGGCCAATTTGGAGTCGGCTTTTATAGTGCCTTTATGGTGGCTTCGAAAGTTGAAGTTTTAACAAAAACCATCGATGAAAAAGGTTGTCTATTTATTTCTGACGGTCGAGAATCTTATACGATTGAAGACGCGGAAAAAGAACAAGTGGGTACCGAAATTACCATTTATCTTAAGAAATCTACGAAAGAAGTAGATTACGATGGCTTTTTGGAAGAATATCGAATAAGAAATTTAGTTAAGAAGTACAGTGATTATATCCGTTACCCGATTAGAATGCTCGTTAAAAAGAAAGAGCAAAAACTCGATAAAGACGGTAAACCAATTGAAGGAAAATTTGAAGATAAAGAAGTTTTAGAAACATTAAATTCGATGATTCCTCTTTGGAAAAAGAACAAGAAAGAAGTAACAGACGAAGAACTAAATGCTTTTTATAAAGATAAATTTAATGATTACACAGACCCTTTCACTTCTTTGTTTTTAAAAGTAGACGGCAAAATTACTTATGATGCCTTGCTTTTTATTCCTAGTCATATACCCTACAATCTATATAGTGAGAACTATGAAAAAGGTTTGCAACTATATAGCAAAGGCATTTTTATTAAAGACAAGTGTCCTGAACTAATACCTGATTATTTGAAATTTGTTAAAGGTCTAGTCGATAGTGGTGACTTTTCACTAAATATTTCTAGAGAAATGTTACAGCAATCGCCAATCATGAAAAAGATTAGCGACAATATTGAAAAGAAAATTATCGACAATTTGAAAGGTATTAAGAAGAATGATTTCGAAAAATACATCTCTTTCTGGAAAAATTTTGGAGACCACATTAAATATGGTTTGTATGCGACATACGGCACTAAAAAAGAATTATTACAAGATTTGCTGGTTTTCCCTTCGCTAAACAATGACGACAAATATATTTCTTTAAATGAATATAAAGAAAACATGGGCAAGAAGCAAAAATACATTTATTATGCTTCCGGAGAAAATCTCGACGCTATTAAGTTGCTGCCACAAATTGAAAAGTATAAGAAAAATGGAATCGATGTTTTGTTACTAGACCAAAAAATTGATGAATTTGCTATTTTAATGCTTCGTGAATTCGATAAAGTTGAGTTTAAATCCATTAGCGACGAAGCTGCTGACGAAGTTAGCAAGGAAGATCAAGAAAAGGTTGAAAAGTTAACAAACGAAAATAAACGACTTCTCGATACTCTAAAAGAGAGTCTATCGGAAAAAGTCGATGATGTTGTCATCTCGACAAAACTAGTGGAAGCTCCAGTTTGTTTATCGACAAAGGATGGCTTGTCTCTTGAAATGGAGAAAACTTTAAACGAACAGCCAGGAATGGAGCAAAACGTCAAAGCTCAAAAAGTGTTAGAAATTAATCCAAACCACGCTTTGTTCGAAGCTTTTTCCGCTATTCAAAAAGAGGACGAAAAGGTGAAGAAATATGCTTCTATTCTTTATGAAGAAGCTATGCTCCTCGAAGGTCGGAATGTTACCAATAAACAAGAGTTTGTTGAGAAAATTAATGATCTCATGCTCACAGCTCTAAAAAAATAATTTACGCAACGCAGATATAAAAGTTCGTATTAACTACGAACTTTTTTGTTTTCATTTTTTTAAACAAATCAATAGTTTTAGTAAATCTTTAAACAAATTGCCTTTCAAAGACAAGTATTTTAGGAGAGATTACTGCGCGAATGTAACTACCACTATTGGGTAGAAGTTCGTAAAAGCACCTATATAAATAAAGAATAGCAAATTAATTTTATAATTTTTAACAACGCGATAGCAACATTGTGAGTATTAAAATTATGAAGGAACATTGAAAAAACCTAAAATCAGCGAATAAAAACAGCATTTTAAATTTTAAAACAAATTCAAATATCGCAAGATTGTCATTTTTTAGCATAGAACAAAAATCTAGTGAAATAGTAAGAAAGTACTTTTCAAACGGTCGCTATAATAGTCATGGTTTGTAGACATTTTATAAAAATGTGTTGAAATAAAGACCTTTTTCACTTTTTTTGAGTTCCCCCTTTTTGCAAAAAAATTGAGCTAATTTTTGGCTTATTTTTTTATAATCTTTTAATATATTTAATTAATCTTTTTGTTAAACAAAATCTATGATTTTGAATAAAGATAATTGCC
>DURD01000030.1 GCA_012837435.1 Erysipelotrichaceae bacterium | reverse complement strand
TTTAAGTTTCAGTCTTGCGACCGTACTCCCCAGGCGGATAACTTAATGCGTTAGCTTCAACACTGCCTCGCGACAATATTTAGTTATCAACGTTTACGGCGTGGACTACTAGGGTATCTAATCCTATTTGCTACCCACGCTTTCGTGACTGAGCGTCAGTTTCGGGCTAGTGAAGCGCCTTCGCCACTGGTGTTCTTCCATATATCTACGCATTTCACCGCTACACATGGAGTTCCCTTCACTTCTACCGTACTCTAGCCAAACAGTTTCCAAAGCGAGATGGGGTTAAGCCCCACGATTTGACTTCAGACTTATTCGGCCGCCTGCTCACTCTTTACGCCCAATAATTCCGGATAACGCTTGCCACCTACGTATTACCGCGGCTGCTGGCACGTAGTTAGCCGTGGCTTTCTGGTAAGCTGTTGTCAAGTAACTCTCATTTCCTAGAGCTACCATTCATGGCTTACAACAGAGCTTTACAATCCAAAGGACCTTCATCGCTCACGCGGCGTTGCTCGGTCAGGGTTTCCCCCATTGCCGAAAACTCCCTACTGCTGCCTCCCGTAGGAGTTTGGACCGTGTCTCAGTTCCAATGTGGCCGATCAACCTCTCAGTTCGGCTACGCATCCTTGCCTTGGTGAGCTGTTATCTCACCAACTAGCTAATGCGCCGCAGGTCCATCCTTAAGTGACCCCTTGCAGGGCCTTTCAAGCAAAGAAGATGCCTTCTTTGTTATTATCCGGTATTAACCAAAGTTTCCTCTGGGTATCCCAAGCTTAAGGGCAGGTTACCTACGTGTTACTCACCCGTTCGCCACTAGGTATTGCTACCTCGTTCGACTTGCATGTATTAGGCACGCCGCCAGCGTTCATCCTGAGCCAGGATCAAACTCTCAAAAGTTTTATCTAGTTCAAAATAATTATCTGGTTTTGTTTAAAATTAAAAAATAAATTGACGTTTTGTTTGTACATCTGTTTAGTTTTCAAAGATCAGCTGCACGCTATTACTACGTAATATCTCCTAGGTCTCCCTGACGCGTGCTTTGATATAATAACACTTTGCATTTATGCATGTCAATGACTTTTTCTCATTTTATTGCAATTTTCTAAAAGTACTTTTTGGAGGCTTTTCACAGTGCTTTTTCCAATATAATTATTTGCTTTTATTTGGCAATGCTTTTTAACAAAAGCCTAATAGCCTCTTAACTAGTTGTCGTTTAGCTCGCTCGCGCTCGTGAATTTCTATAGGTTAGTTAGCACTTGATAATGAAAAAGCCACCAAATGGAGGTGGCTCGTATAATTTTTAAAAACAATTAACAATTAATTTCTTCTTCTAATGATAGCTAAGTAATAGATTACTCTTATCAAAATAGCGATGAAGTCACTATAGAGAATATACGCGCAGTACAAGACGAGATTGTTGTCGTGTCCCGCTCCAGATTCCGCTATCTGTTTGATTCTCCAGACATCGTACATGGTCACCAGCATCAAGAAAGCAAAAATCATCAAACTGACGCCTAATGATAACATCAGAGTGCCTTCGCTCATTCCCCCGAATAAGAAAATAATGAAGTTAATACCAGATAGTAAAAGAGCGCCGATTAAAAGAGAAGACAAAATGGCTCCAATGCCTGTCAATCTACCTTTGGAAACATAACCTAATAAGGCCATGACTCCAAAAGCTAAGGTCGTCACTCCGAAGGCCTCTACTAAAAGATACCATTCAAATACGAAAGTAAATGTCGAGAGCATAACACCCATTAACACTACGTAAATTATTAAGGGGATTAAAATATTGCGTTTGCCTCTCGCAAAAGTAATCGGTAGCACAAATGACATCGCTAATAATGCCACGAAAGAAATGCCCAAAACAGTAAATAAAGTTGTCAGAGCAGTTTCACTAAACACCATTTCTCCTTCAATGATGGTGGCGGTGGAAACAAGATAGTGTTGGAATCCATATCCAAATCCTGCGGCCACGGCAGTTGTAATCAATAAGCAAATAAACATTACCCCAAAAACGCGCGTTAAAAATGCACCTTTTGATTTTTTTTCAGTAAAATCATAGGTTTTTACAGTACTTTTAGGATTAAGTTGGTTGACGTTTTCGTCATCGAAAGATTCAAAAATTGGCATAATTCACCTCACATAATATTATCTAATAGAGCTTCGTAAGAATCAATTTTCAAAGAAGCTCCTCCCACTAGAGCGCCATCGACATTGGGACACGACAGATAGGCTCTAATGTTTTCTGGTTTCACAGAACCCCCATAGAGAATTCTAATTTCATCAGCGACATCACCAAACATATCTTTCAAGGTATCGCGAATGAATTTACACACTTCTTCAGCGATTTCTGTGGAAGCATTTTTTCCCGTTCCAATGGACCACACTGGTTCATAAGCCACTACTAAGTTTTTAACTAAAGCTGAAGTTAAGTCTTTTAAACCCTCTCTTACTTGTCTTTCCACTATCTCTTTTGTTCGATTAGCTTCAAATTGACTTAAAGTTTCACCGACACAGTAGACTGGCACCATGTCGTTAGCGATTAAAGCTGTGATTTTAGCATGGCATTTTTCATTGGTCTCATTGTCATAAGTTCTTCTTTCACTATGACCAATCAAAGCCCAATTAATCCCGAATTCTTTTAACATTGGAATAGAGATTTCGCCAGTGAAAGCTCCGCTACTATTAAAATGCACATTTTGTGCCGCAACAATCATATCTTTATTAGCGTTTTCTTTAACAATCGATAAAGATAAGTATGTCGGCGCTACCCCTAAATCGATATTGTGGAGCTTGGCTTTTTCTACTAAAGAAGAGGAAGCTACAGCAAATTGTTTCGCTTCAGAAGCGAGTTTATTCATTTTCCAGTTGCCCAGTAATAATTTTTTCCTCATATTAACGAACCACATCTATTCCTGGGAGATGACCTTCATTTTCAATCATTTCTAAAGCGGCTCCTCCACCAGTAGAAACATGAGAAAATTTATCCATGTATCCAAACTGTTTGACAGCCGCAGCGCTATCGCCACCACCACAAACGGTAAAAGCTTTTTCGTTTTTGGTAACGGCCTCACAAACAGCGATGGTGCCTTTTTGGAATTCGTCTTGTTCGAAGACGCCCATCGGACCATTCCAGAAAATCATTTTGGCTTTGGCGATTTCATTAGCAAATAGTTCTCTAGTTCTCGGACCGATATCAAGGCCTTCAAATCCTTCAGGAATTTTTCCCGCGTTAACTGTCTGAATAGTCGTTCTAATCGCGGGATTAAAGGCATCTGAAATTACAGAATCTACTGGTAAAACAATCTTGCCATTAGCTTTTAAATAACAGTTTTTTGCATAGTCTAATTGATCGTTTTCCACTGGTGAATCACCCACGCTATGACCTAAAGCTTTTAAAAATGTATAAGCCATGGCCCCTCCAATTAAAACTTTATCGCATTTTTTTAAAAGAGTTTCAATCACTTGGATTTTATCGGAAACTTTTAACCCACCCAAAATGGCAACATATGGGCGATCTGTATCTTTGACATCCACACATCGACTCAAACTAGCAAATTCTTTTTCCACTAAATAACCAACCGCGACTGGTTTTCCTTCGCTTTTTAGTATTTCTGGAATACCCACAGTAGAAGCATGAGCTCTATGAGCAGAACCAAAAGCATCCATTACAAAAGCATCGCTTAAATCAGCCCAAATCTTGGCTATCTCAGGGTCGTTTTTTTCTTCACCCTTTTCGTAACGTGTGTTTTGGACTAATAAGATCTCCCCATTATTTAAATTATTGACAGCATCAACGAGGTTTTTGCCACGCGTTTCTGGGACAAAAATTACCGGTTGGTTCAATAATTCGCTCAAGCGAACCGCAACAGGAGCTAAATTACCTTCTTTAATTTGTTTGGCAAATTTATCAGGATCTTCTGAAGCGAGTTTGTGTTGCACTTTACCCAAATGGGATATCAAAATAACCTTTGCACCTTTACCGATTAATTCTTTAATAGTTGGCAAAGCGGAAACAATGCGATTATCATCACGAATAGCGCCCTCTTTAAATGGGACATTAAAGTCGACACGAACGATGATGCGTTTGCCTTCTAAGCCATTCATTTCTTTAACAGTTAACATGTTAATTGTCCTTTCTAATAACTAACGGCACCTTTAGGGATAGAGGTGCCGTATTTTTATACTACTATCTACGATTAATAAAACGAGTTTTTATTAACCAACTTTTGCAAAGTATTTAATGGTACGGACCATTTGAGTGGTATAAGATTCTTCGTTGTCATACCAAGCAATCACTTGGACTTGATACAAATCATCACTTAATTTAGAAACCATTGTTTGAGTAGCATCAAATAATGAACCATATTTCATACCGATGACATCACTAGAAACGATTTCGTCTTCATTATAGCCGAAAGATTCCGAAGCTTGTGCTTTCATAGCAGCGTTGACTTTATCAACGGTAACGTCTCTACCTTTTACTACTGCTACTAAAATAGTTGTTGAACCAGTGGTAACTGGAACTCGTTGTGCGGAACCGATGAGCTTACCATTGAGTTCAGGAATAACTAAACCAATAGCTTTAGCGGCGCCAGTACTGCTAGGAACAATGTTAGCAGCAGCAGCACGTGCTCTTCTTAAATTGCCCTTTCTATGTGGACCATCTAAAATCATTTGATCGCTAGTGTAAGCGTGAATAGTAGTCATGATGCCCGATTGAATTGGAAAAGCGTCATTTAATGCTTTGGCTAGTGGAGCTAAGCAGTTTGTTGTACAAGAAGCTGCAGAAATAACGTTGTCTTCTTTTTTTAGTATGTTTTCATTGACACCGTAGACGATGGTTGGTAGGTCGTTTCCTGCCGGAGCGGAAATCACGACTTTGCGAGCCCCTGCTCTAATGTGGTCCATGGATTTTTCTTTGGAAGTATAAAAGCCTGTACATTCTAAAACGACGTCGACCTTTAATTCTTTCCAAGGTAAATCTATAGCTTTTGGACGAGCATAGATTGTAATCTCTTTTCCGTCGACAACAATCGAACCTTCTTTAACGATGGTTTTTCCATCTTCAGCGTATTCTGGTTCTTTGCTTTCGACAAGGTGCAAGCCTTGGCCATAATAGCCTGCATACCCACCTTGAACGGTATCATACTTTAATAAATTAGCCAACATGGTTGGGGATGTTAAATCGTTAATAGCGACGATTTCATAATTGTCTCCTCCAAACATTTGTCTAAATGCTAAACGGCCAATACGACCGAATCCATTAATTGCGACTCTAACTTTTGACATATATGCCTCCTTAAATTGTCACTGCGGTTATATATTACTTATATTTAATATAAGATGCAAGAATAAAGTATGAAAGCTAGTCTAAAATAACTAGAAATTAAACCTCGAATTAAAAAATTAATTTACCACACTAAACACCATAATATTTCATTAATAAATAGGATTTTATATTCAGCAGGTCGCTTTTATATTTCCACAATTCCTTCAAAGAGTTTCGATAAATCGATATCTAGAGCCACCGCAATTTTATTAAGAATCATTAGGGTTGGGTTGCGGGTTCCTCTTTCTAAATCGCACAGATAATTGCGATTGATGTTTGCTTCTAACGCTAAGGCCTCAATGGAAAGTCCCTTTTGCTGTCTTAAAAAGCGAATTCGATAACCTAATTGTTTATTAATCGTCATGACTTAACCTCTCATATAATGCGTGAATAGAACGGAAAAGATGATTGACATTGCTCTTTGAAATAGTGGTTCCAAAAGTCTCGCTCATCAAATCCGCTAATTCTTGTAGAGAAGCTGACTCGTTGGCAAGTCTAATTTTGCACAGTTCTCTTTCTTTTAAACTGCTGAGGTTATCAATGCCCAGTGCTTTATCGATAAAAGCGATCTCTTTCGCTTGTCTTGAACCCGTTTCAATCGTTCTTTTCATATTCGCGGTGTCCATATTCGTCAATCGATTCGCATTGTTCATTAAATCGCGATTCGCCCGGATGTTTTCAAATTCTAAACAAGAGGAAACCGCTCCAATCATAATTAGAAAATTGCTAATTTGATCGCTTTTTTTAAAGTAAATGACATATTCTTCACGCCTTTTTGTAATCTTGGGTTCGATATTGCAGTTTTTATATTTAGCAAATAATTTAGCCAACCATTTAGCGTAGTTATCATTGTTCAAAGCGATTTCTAGATGATAATTAGAAGTAATAGGCGAATTTATTGAACCGGCTGCTAAAAAAGCACCCGCTAAATAGCCAGAAATCGTATCGTCGTTTTTGACAATGTTTTTACTGATTTTGCCTTCTAAAAATGATATTTCTAAATCATCCATTATCATTTCTGAAGCCTCTATAATTTCGATGATATACAAATTATTTCGAACAAATTTCTTGTTTTCCTTAACAATTAATTTGGCGTTGACGCTATATATATCATTAATTGTTTTATAAATAAATCCTCCGATTTTTGCATTCTCGGTGATGAGTCGCAATAAGGTTTTCTTATGACGAAATACTAACGAACCATTAATCCTAATGTAGGCAGAAAGAAGGGCTCTTAAGCGATCGCTAGAAGGATAGGGATTGTTTATCAGTTCTTCTTTGACTTGAGAGGTAAAGGAATTTTTGTTTCTCATGCTTTTACTATTTTATCAAAAATTAAAAAGTTAGTATGTAGTTTGATTAACTCTTTTTTGAAAAAACTTTGCAGAATTAAAAAGTTATCGAATTAACGGCTAAAATTGAATGTTTAGCTAGAGTTTATTTATTGAGATATTCAATGATGGCTCTTGCCGCCGCTTTTCCATCAACTTCCGATAAATATATTTGTCTGATATCGCGTGGAAGTATATCACCTCCAGCATATAAACCTTCTACACTAGTTTGTTTAGTTTTGTTATCAACAGGAATGGTTCCCCATTCGTTAGTAACTCCGGGAATTTTTATGAACTGGGAATTGGGAATTTGCCCCACGAGCGGAAAGACTCCCTGAACCACTAAAACCTGTTCTTCTTTGGTTTCAACATTTTGAATTTTTACTCCTTCTAGACAATCTTCCCCGATTAATTCGATAGGAATATAAGGAGTCAAGACTGTCGTATTAGGTAGTTCTCTTAATTCTTTAACTAAATAGTTACTTCCTCTAAATTCGTTGCGGCGATGTATTAAGTAAACATGATGCGCTAGAGTGGCCATATAAATCGCTTCTTTAAGCGCGGTGTTTCCGCCCCCAATCATCAAAACATCTTTTCCTTTAAAGAAATGGCCATCGCACATTGCGCAATAGGTTAAACCATGACCGAAGAGTTTCTCTTCTTTTGGTAAGCCTAATTTTCTTTCTTTTGTTCCCGAAGCCACCATCACGGTTTTAGCGTAATACTTCGCGGTTTCGCATTCGACTACAAAAATATCATTTTCTTTAGTTAATGAGGTCACCACATCAGCGATCATTTCTACTTTCGCTTCATTGAGCCAAGAAAAAAATTCTACGGCTAAATCTGGACCAGGAATTTTTTTAAAGCCTGGATAATTATCCACTCGCGGGGCAATGTTAATCTTGCCTCCCGGCGAACTACCTTCAATAATCGCAACGTTTAAGCCCGCTTCCTTTAAAACAATCGCGGTTCTAATACCGCATGGCCCAGCGCCGATAATCAATGTATCGAATACGTTCATAACAATATTTCTCCCATTTCTTTGTACGATTTTACTTGATATTTTGCTTCATCTAGACATTTTAATTTTCTTGGTCCCCAGGAGACAAGCATCGAATCAATACCAGCGTTCTCCGCGGTCTTATAATCGAGATCGTTATCTCCAATATATATAACCTCTTCTTTATTTTTTATCCCTAAGATATTCATTGCTTTAAATATACCTTCAGGCGAGGGTTTTGGTTTTTTAACATCGTTAGAAGAGATAATCGCATCAAAAAAGTTATCAATATGACACAGTTTTAAAGAATGCCTAAGCATCATATTAGCCTTATTAGTCACAATTCCTAATAAGTAACCAGCTTGTTTTAGGGCACTTAGAACTTCTACTTCCCCTTCATAGGCCGTCACCGTGGAATCATAAAAATCTTTGGAAACCTCCCGATAAATTTTACACATCATCTCCGTGGGATAGTCGGGAAATTCTTTAGCCATCGTTTCTTCGACTGGTGGTCCCGAAAAATAATACAATTCTTCTCGGCTTCTCCTAACTTTTGGTTCGTAATCTTCGTATATTTTTAAATACGATTGGACGACCATTTCATCGGTGTTGCATAAAGTGCCGTCTAAATCAAAAAGGATTAGTTTATACTTTTTCATGGGCGCTCCTAACTTTTAAAGCTTCGAACAAATTAATCAAGGAAATAGTCATTAGAGAAAAAACAGAAATTCCGATGATTAAAATAATCAATCCGACGTTAAAGCCATTATATGTCACTTTTGCCACAAACGGATGGTTGGCCATTAACAAAGCACCAGTTAAAATAAGCGCTATAGCGATTACCGCGATGACGATTGTCGCTATAGTATTTGACCGTTTAGCATTCTCGCTAACGACATATATTCCTTTTTTCTTTCTAATCACATATCTTACGACATGATTTATAACGATGAGTAAAGTACCGACTAAAACAAAAGCCATGCTCCAAACCCAAGACCAATAACCGTCTTGTCCCATTTGATAGTCAGCAATTCTTAAAGGTTCCATCAAAATACGAGTTAAACCGTACCAAATGATGTATCCTGCGCCTAAATCCCCTAATTCTATATATTTTCTTAAAAGGCGTCCAAACACCTTTGTGATAACAAAATAACCTAAAACGTTAGCAAGACCTTCAATAAAAAATAGCGGAACATAGATTTGTCCTTCTGGAGCAAAACCCGCGGTTGAACTGAAGGTCATGTTTCTCCAAATAATTTCTGGAAGCCATTTCCAGTAAGTGACATCGCTTAAAAAACCATGGACTTCACAATTGAAGTAGTTACCTATTCTACCGACCGCCTGAGCGAGCAAAATACAAGGCACAACGATGTCTATTCCCACAAATACGGATTTGTCTTTGTGCCGCCACATGTAAAATAAAACGCCGGCGATGATGCCTGTTAGAGCGCCACCTAGAATCGTCAAGCCTCCTTCCCAAATAGCAAATACTGACCAAAAGGGACGATTTTGAAATTCTATGGACCAATTACCCACGACGTACCAGAGGCGCGCTCCGATGATGCCAGCGGGAAAAGCCACATAAAAAGTTGATTCTAACAAGCCGTGCTTTCCATATTCCTTATACATATAATGGTCACAAACGAAATAAACGAGAATCGCCCCACTTAGAATACAGATAGCGTAGAAAGTGATATTGGGCGAGCCCCCATTAGGAGTGACAAGGCCATCGGTAAAAGAAATACCGTTGGGTAATGGATAAGTTAAATAAGGAGCTAGTCCATTCGTGTAAACAAAGAAAAACACTACCGATAAAACAAAACCAGCAATGAGTAAGTAGTACGACCATTTGCTAAGTTTTTCGGGAATATTTTTGTCGCGAAAACGAATAATCAAACCATTGATTAACGAGAGTAAAGTAAAGGGAAATAATAGTCCTCCCACCACTAATTGAAAAACGTATCCGACTTCAAAAGCCGCGTCGAGCCAGTTGTAAAAGCCAAAAGACATTATCAAAAAGGAAATAGACGCTAAAGCGATAAAAACTAGTTGTCGTAAAGCAAAATTCCGATAGTCCTTGACGGCAATCGGAGATTTTATAAAACTGGCAGTTTGATAAATGCTGATGCCCGTGCAGATTGCAAAGGCTATCGAGAATATTATGGCGAGAATCATAATTTATTCGTAATGCTCCTTCTTTAACACTTTTTTCAAATATTGACCGGTGTAGGAATTTTGATTGTTGGCGACTTCTTCTGGAGTGCCCATTGCCACAACTTGGCCACCTTGGTCACCGCCTTCTGGTCCCAAGTCTATCACATAATCCGCGACTTTAATAACATCAAGATTATGTTCGATGACTAACACGGTATCGCCATTATCGACAATTCTTTGCAAAACTATCAAAAGACGTTTGACATCATCGGCGTGCAAACCAGTGGTCGGCTCGTCGAGAATGTATAGCGTTTTACCCGTCGGTCTTTTTTGTAGTTCCGCGGCTAATTTGACACGCTGAGCTTCCCCTCCACTTAACGTCGTGGCGGGTTGTCCCATTTTTATATAACCTAAACCCACGTCATATAGAGTTTGTATTCTTCTTAACAAACTCGGTCGATTACTAAAAAATCTCAAGCTATCTTCGATGGTCATTTCTAACACATCATAAATATTTTTACCCTTGTATGTGACTTGCAAAGTTTCCTCGTTATAGCGTCGGCCTTGACAGGCGTCGCACTTTACGTAGACATCGGGTAAGAAGTTCATAGGGATACGCACCACACCCGCGCCCCCACACTTTTCACATCTTCCTCCCACGACGTTAAAAGAAAATCTCCCTTTGTTATAACCGCGAGCTTTCGCTTCGACCGTTTCCGCAAAAAGCGTCCGGATATCATCGAAAAGTTTAACGTAGGTCGCGGGATTACTGCGCGGAGTACGGCCGATGGGCTCTTGAGTAATGTCGATGACCTTATCGATGTTTTCAAAACCAATGATTGATTTTGCTTTACCCGCAAAACTATTTTCTTTACCGAAGTATTGCTTTAAATGTTCGAAGAGAGTTTGAGTGATTAAAGAAGATTTACCACTTCCCGAAACCCCAGTGATAGCGACAAATTTTCCTAGGGGAATAGCGACGTCAATATTTTTGAGATTATTGCAACACGCCCCCTCTATTTTGATGTATAAGCCATTCCCTTTTCTTCTAGTTTTAGGGATGGGAATATATTTTCTATGCGATAAATAATCGCCGGTAATACTCTTTAAATTTTGAGCCACTTCTTCTGGGGTTCCTAAAGCGACAACCTCCCCCCCATGAATGCCGGCTCCTGGACCGATATCGACGACATAATCAGCACTTCTTATCATTTCTTCATCGTGTTCGACGACGATTAAAGTATTGCCAATATCGCGCATCTCTCTCATCGTTTTGATTAATTTTTCACTGTCGCGACTATGTAAACCAATGGAAGGTTCATCCATCACATACAAAACGCCGCTTAATTTACTTCCGATTTGGGTGGCTAGTCTAATTCTTTGACTCTCGCCTCCACTTAATGTCATCGCTAATCTAGTCAAAGTTAGATATTCCAAACCAACATCGCATAAAAAGGAAGTTCTATTACCAATTTCTTTTAAAACTAAATCGGCAATCTTATTTTCTTCATCGTTTAAGCGAGTGGGTAGTTCTTTGGCCCAATCTCGCAGTTGTTTGAGTTGCATACTAGAGATATCATGAATATTTTTTCCGTCAATCAAAACACTCAAGGCGTATTCGTTTAATCTTCTGCCGTGACAAGAGGTACATTCGTGATCGCTCATGTAGGTCTCATAATAATCTCTCATCCATTCAGAGGTGGTTTCGCTATATAATCTTTCCAATTTGTTTTTTATTCCTTCGATAACCTGGTAGCGGTTAGTGGTATTGCCACTAGAAGATTTTAAGGTATATCGATGAACGACTGGGGAACCAAATAGGACAATTTTTTGTTGTTCTTTTGTTAAATCTTTCCACGATTTATCCATGGGTACTTTGTATAAATTACACAACAAAACAAACTCTTGCCATTCGAGATTTTGGCTACCAGCGATATGGGCATAATGTTTGATTGCTCCTTGATTTAGACTGAGTTCGGGATTAGGAACTATCTTGCGGACATCCGCTTCTCTTTTCATCCCTAAGCCTTTGCAATCAGGACAACACCCTAACGGTGAGTTAAAAGAAAATAATCGCGGTTCCACTCGCGGCACAGAAAAGCCACAGATCGGACACGTGTACTTATCTGAGAGGACTTTTTCTTCTTTATCACTAAGGATAATCAATAAACCTCTCGAAAAATTTAAAACCGTTTCAATCGATTCGAAAACGCGAGAACGAGCTTCTTTTTTAACGATTAGACGATCGACGACGATGTCCACGCTGTGTTTATTATTTTTTTCTAAGGGAGGGACTTCTTCTAAAGTCATGATATTCCCATCGACACGAACGCGATTAAAACCGTCTTTTCTTATTTTTTCCAAGACATCTTTTTGCGTACCTTTTTCTTCGTGGACGATAGGGGCTAACAGTTGAATCCTCGTGCCTTCTTCATAATTCATGACAATATCCGTCATCATCGTGACAGAAAAAGAGATAATCGGTCGATGATGATAGGGGCAATACGGCACCCCGATGCGACCAAATAGCAGTCTCAAATAATCGTAGATTTCCGTCACTGTCCCCACGGTACTTCTCGGATTGTTGGAAACGGATTTTTGATCGATAGCTACGCTCGGCGATAGCCCTTCAATGGCATCGACTTCTGGTTTATCAAAATTACCTAAAAATTGTCGGGCGTAACTAGAGAGCGATTCCACATATCGCCGTTGTCCCTCAGCGTAGATTGTATCGAACGCTAAAGTGGATTTGCCACTTCCGGATAGACCGCTAAAAACGATGAGGGCCTCTTTTGGCAAAACCAGATCGATATTTTTTAGATTATTTTCTCTCGCGCCTTTAATAACGATTTTCTTTTCCATAATTTACCTCGGATATTTTAGCAAATATCGAAATAGATAACTATATAAATGCTATCTGAAACAAAAAAGTTCGCTGGGTAAGAACTTTAATTTTTTTAAAATCAAAAAATTTACTAATAAAGTTCAATTTGAACGTCTTTTAAACGAGATTAAAATTCGATTCTTCTAAATAAGTTAGTAATGGAGATAGCCTTTTTACCATATTTGCCCCTAGCGCTAAGACGCTGGTTGAGAACGCCGGGAAGCAATTCCGCGAAAGCGTAACCCACGACTATTCCTTTTTTATTTTTGACATAGCACAGCTGTTCAAAATAGGCAAAATTCATGTGCCCTTCTAAAACGGGTTCAATGGTATAGTACTTCTCTTTTTCTTTCATTTGTAGTTCCCAACCCGAAGACCATTTCAGTCCCCCAAAAGTGGTTGTTGACGTCGTCTTTAATTGATAATCGTTTAAGCGACGACTTCTTCTATCTTTCGTGATGTAAGTTCCATCGTAATAAGGGGGATCGTTCTGAGGAAAAGTAAAGAGCATGACTTCTTCATCATCAAAGAAGCGCAAGGAAAACCATTCCCAATGGGTTTTAAGATTCGTGATACTATAAGAACCTCCTTGCTTATCAAACCAAGTTTTTCCGGTGAGTTTTATCTTTTGATTGTTTAAGAGCAAAGTGCCACTTGTGGGCATATTGGTATAGGAATAATAAAAAGTCGTCTGTTTTTTGTCAGGAATACCCATCTGTAATTTTCCGTTGTCGCAGTGCCAAAAAGCACCTTTACCATAATCTGCGATCAAATCTAAAGAAAAGTCCTTGTGATTTAAAACAATTTTTATACCTCTTCTAGTCTTTTTAGCGGAAGCCACACTTCCCATAGAAGCTTCCTTTTCCGTGATGATTACAGGGTTTTTTCTATCAGGAGGGGTCTGCAAATAATAATGACGATTATTTTTATAGTCGGTTAAAGCAATCATCGCCATTTTCGCGGTGATAATTCCGAGATTGATGTGAAGGAGAGTGTATTGATAAGAGTACAAATTCTTATCATCATCGAATAAAACGCCAGTCGCGTACCACCATTCCTTGCAACCTTTGTGCAAAAGCCATTCGCGGTCAAAACTCGTTAAGCTATCAGGACGATAGGCAATCTTTTCATTTCTCATAGAATCCTCCTCTTTTTTATTATTTTTACCCTTTCATTATAAAAAACGAGGGATAGCTAAACAAGTCACGGCTTCTTTTAAAAACATCTATTAATCACTGAATAAAAAAAGAAAAAGTGGACAACATTCATTCAACGTTTGTCCACTTATTTTAACTTATGGTCGGAACGATCAGATTCGAACTGACGACCCCTTCCACCCCAAGGAAGTGCGCTACCAAGCTGCGCTACGTCCCGTTGCTGTAAAATTTAAACTTTCGAAAAAAACTTTCTTCTACTTAACATATCAAAAAGTTATCAACTGTCAAACTAATTATTTCTCTAAAAGTTTGTCAACTTCAGCGTTCACATCTCCGCCTTGTAGAGCAACTTCTAATAAGGTTTTGACATCATTTTCTGTTAATAAACCACCTTTAACAACTTTGCGTGTGACTCTCTTTAAGTCCTTCTTAATCTCTTTGAGAAAGGATTCGTTTTCTTTTCTCGCAGCAATTTGTCTTCTGACACTCGAAAGAAGAGCTTCTGGAACATACTTAGAAATAATTTTAGTTCCTTCTCTCCATTGTCGATAATAATAGGTATGACCACTTATTCGCTTTACTGAGATGTAACCACGCGGTAATTTGGCAATATTTTTATGCACCAACGCATATTCATTAACGATTTGAACAAGGGCTTCAATTTCTCTTAAACGTTTTTTCATACTATGCCTCCTATTAACCTACGACATTATTATATAGGATATGTTCAAACTTGTAAATATTATTTTATAAACTTAAAAAATATATTTGAATAAACTAGTGAATATGAATAGTTCTCACTAAAAGAAAAAGTAGATAAGTTTTTACCTCTCTACTTTTATCTTGTTAGTTCAATCAAGTATCGATATTTTTATTTGTATGACTATAAACCGAATTTTTTGATGCGATCCAATCTTGCTTTAGCATAATTCTCACTCTTAGTTAAGAGCTCTTCCGCCACTTCGGGGGTATTGACTCGTGGTAATTGTGAGAATCTCGTCTCGGTCATAACAAAGTCTCTAAATTTGCTGTAATCAGGATCTTTCATATCGAGAGTTAATGCTGGCTTACCCGCGGCTAGATTTCTCGGATCATATCTAAAGATGGGAAAATAACCGCATTCCACTGCGAGCTTTTCTTGTCTCATAGAGTTGGAAAGGCCACCTTTAATGCCGTGGTTGACACAGGGAGCGTAGCAGATTACTAGTGATGGACCGTCATAACTTTCCGCTTCTTTCAAGGCCTTGATAGCCGCGATGGGATTAGCGCCTAAAGCAATTTGCGCTACATAGACATTGCCGTAACACATCGCCATCAAAGCGAGATTCTTTTTGGCGGTAGTTTTACCACTAGCGGTAAACTTAGCGATGCTACCGGTTTGGCTAGATTTAGATGATTGACCACCAGTATTAGAATATACTTCGGTATCAAGTACCAAGATGTTCACATCTTCTTCGTTAGCGATGACGTGATCTAAACCTCCGTAACCGATGTCATAACTCCAGCCATCACCTCCGATAATCCAAACGGACTTATCCGCGAGATCTCTTTCATAATCTAAAACTTGTTTGACCCCTTCGTCCTTGCTCTCTTTAACTAAAGCGACGAGTTCAGGAACGATGGTACGCATAGCTTGGCGATTTTTAATATTTAAGAAATATTCATCGATTTTGGCTTCGAGAGCTTCTTCTAGGCCTCTTTCTTTAGCCGCAGTTAAAATTTCGATAATATGTTTGATTTTAGCGTCAGTGGCAATTCTCATACCATAACCAAATTCTGCATTATCTTCGAATAAGGAATTGGCCCAAGCGATGCCTTGACCATCTTTATCAGTGCAGAAGGGAGTTAAGGGGGTGGAACCGCTGTAGATAGAGGTGCAACCAGTAGCGTTAGCCACGAGCATATCTTTACCAAATAGTTGAGAAACTAAACGGTAGTAGGGAGTTTCGCCACAACCCGCGCAAGCCCCACTCACTTCCATGTAAGGCATCAACAAACCGACACCTTTCACGGTGTTCTGTAAGGCCGCTGGTAATCTATCGGCTTTATTTGAAATGTGTTTATATAGATAGTCCGCGGCTTCTTCTTGAGGAAATTGAGATTTAGCCTCGACCATTTCAAGAGCGATTTTACCCGCTTTGTTGGATAAACATTCGCCGACACAAAGTCCACAACCCACACAATTGCGAGGAGAAACTTGGATGCGGAATTTAAGGCCTTGTAAACCTGGGCCCGTCGCATCGAGAACTTCTTTAGCTAATGCTGGAGCTTTTTCGTATTCTTCTTCATCCATCAAGATAGGGCGAATCGTCGCATGCGGGCAGACAAAAGCGCATTGATTGCACTGAATACAAGCTTCCGGATGCCATAAAGGCACTCGATCAGCGATAGAACGTTTTTCCTTAAAAGTGATATCGTTTTTCATCGTGCCATCTAATAGTTCATATTCTAAGAATTTGCTAACGGGTAAATTATCGCCATCGAGATTGCCGATAATAGCGACAAAAGTATCAAAGTAATCATCGCCTGTTAAACGAACATCGGCTTTTGGAGATAATTCTTTCCACGAAGGATCGACTTTAACTTCTCTTAAACCCTCAGTCCCTGCATCGATAGCTCGATAATTTCTTTCGACGACTTCTTGACCTTTTCTGGAATAAGATTTTTCCGCGAAGGTCTTCATCCATTGATTGGCTTCATCGTAGGGCATGATGTCTTGATTGAGATAGAAGAAGGAGGCTTGCAAAATAGTATTGGTATGTCTACCCATTCCTACTTCTGAGGCAATCTTGTTAGCGTCTATCACATAAAATTTAATGCCTTTGGAAGCTAATTGATATTTAACGCGATTAGGCATGACTCGATAGAGTGTCTCATCATCCATATCGGTGTTGAGCAAGAAAGTGCCACCTTTTTTGACATTTTTAAGCATATCAAACTTAAATAAGTAGGTGTCTAATGAACAGGAGACAAAGTCAGCATTCTGCACGTAATAAGAACTGCGAATTGGAGTTTTACCAAATCTCAAGTGAGAGCGAGTAACTCCTCCAGCTTTTCTGCTGTCGTAAGCAAAATACGCTTGAGCATATTGACCAGTAGCGTCACCGATAATCTTGATAGAAGACTTATTCGCGGATACGGTTCCGTCGGAGCCTAAACCATAAAATAAGCAAGAAGTATAGTCGCCTTTAATATGATAATTATCGTCGACGGGAATGCTTAAATAGGTCACATCATCGGTAATAGAAACGGTAAACCCACTCCAACGATTATCTGATTTTAGGAAATCAAAGACCGCTTTCATATCTTTTGGTTGAGTGTCTTTGCTAGATAAACCATATCTTCCCCCTAAGACTTCAATTTCTGATCCCGCTCTCTTAAGAACAGTAGAAACGTCTACGAATAAAGGTTCGCCAGGAGCACCCGCTTCCTTGGTTCTATCAAGAACGGCAATTGTTCTAACGGATTTCGGTAAGACTTCTAATAAATGTTTCGCGGAGAACGGACGATAGAGATGGACTTTAACTAAACCAACTTTTTCGCCTTTTTTATTTAAATCATCGACGACTTCCGCAATCGTGTCGGTAACACTGCCCATAGCAATGATGACGCGATCAGCATTTTTATCTCCGTAATAAACAAACGGAGCATACGGACGACCGGTTAAGCGAGTGGCTTCTTTAAAGTACTTTTCAGCAACTTCCAAAACTTCTTCCACTTTGAGATTTTGAGCTTCGCGACCTTGGAAATAAATGTCGTCATTTTCCGCCCCACCACGAGTGACGGGATGCGTATGCGGATTGAGCGCTCTAGCGCGAAAACTCTCGACCTTATCCATCGGTAATAACTTCTTCCACTCGTCATCGTCGACGAATTCGACGTTTTGAATTTCGTGAGAAGTTCTGAAACCATCGAAGAAATGGCACACTGGATAAGAAGCATCGATAGCCACCAAGTGAGCAACATTTGTTAAATCAGCGATATCTTGAACTGAATTTGAACAAATCATTGCTACGCCCGTTTGGCGAATGGCGTAAATGTCTTGATGATCGCCGAAGATAGATAAACTGCGCGTCGCTAAACTTCGCGCAGAGACGTGTAAAACAGCAGGCAATAATTCACCGACCCACTTATAAATGTTTGGAATCATTAATAGCAAACCTTGGCTAGCCGTGTAGGTAGCAGCTAATCCTCCGGCTTGCAAAACACCGTGCACAGCGCCTGCGGCTCCCGCTTCGGATTGCATTTCACTCACTTTGACGACTGAGCCAAAGAAATTTTTGCGATTTTGTGAAGCGTAGACATCGATATTTTCCGCCATCGGAGAAGAGGGGGTAATGGGATAGATGCTCGCCACTTCAATATAATTATAAGAACCTAATGATGCTGCGGTATTGCCATCAACAGACAACATGGTCTTTTTAATTTTAGACATAAAAAAATTCCTCCTAAATATCGTATTCATTATACGAGTATGCGTGTGCGTTTACAAGCGTTTAGAGTGAGACGAGAGAGTAAAATTTATCATTGAAGATAAAAAAATTAAAAATGGATTCCAAAACTATTATTTAATAAAACAATGTTCGAAGTGGGAACATTGTCATAATGGTTTATTTTTTCTTTCTTAGAACCGCTAGTTCAGCATCTATCAAGCGTCTTAAAACCCTTAAATCTTTTTCGTCTAGCACTTTATTGCGATCGACAAAGCCAGCATATGTCATCTTTTTATAAATAAAATCAGAAACCGATTCATATTCGCTCATGTCTTTTTTGGTAGCGACCACTCGCGGAGCTTTTGGGACTCTTTTTTCTTTTTCGACTCGCAAGTATTCTTTGATGCTCGGAACTAAGGTCAATAAATCTAAAGAGGTATCCATCTTTATCATCGGTTCAAAATACGAAAGATTGTCGGCAATCACTTCGGGATAAACTCCGATGATACGAGACAAGCGCTCACACGTTATGTATTTAGCTTTGCTTTTTCTCATCGCCGTTAAATATTTTCTTAAAACCGTAACACTGGGAGCCTTCATATTTTTTATCCTCTTTTAAATTATTTTAAAGCAATAAAATTGTTTTCTCAACAGGGTGAAATTGATATTTCTATAGTTTTATCGAGCAAGGAGCTGAAAAAATAATAATATCCCTTAAGATTTTAATAAGATTATTTTAAAAACCCTCGACCAATTTCGAGGGCTTTTGCTTCTTGAAGTTTTACACCATTCAAATTCCAAATTCTTAAGGTGGCGATATTCAAGATACGAGTTAAATGGTACACTCTCAGGGATTCGAACCCTGGACCCCGAGATTAAGAGTCACGTGCTCTGCCGACTGAGCTAAGAGTGCATCGCTAGATAATAATATAATAAATCTAAGAGACGTAGCAAGCAAAAATATCAACGATATAAAGTTCAAACTAAGAGGTTAATCCAATAAGGTTGTATTTCTTAGTAGTGGTCAAATAGATTATTTAATTCTCTCTCCAGAAAGTTCAAAAACGTAGAAAAGCTTAACTTTAAAATTGACAATCTCTTTCCTTTTGGTTTTTGACCAACTCTCAGATGGAATGATAATTTTTAGACTGCTCTGTTCTTGATTTTGAACTTTGCCGACTAAAGATATATCTTGCCCCACTTTTTGGATATGTTGCACGACGACGGGAATCTTGTGTAAATCGGCACTATTCTTTTTGGAATTGCTCTGGCTCTGACTAGCCTTTTTAGTTTCAAGCATGAAAGCTTCTGGGCGCACACCAATCAAGACTTGGCGATCTATTTTGACTACTTTTTCTTCATATTGGACCGTTTCTAGCTCCGGATTTCTCAAAGATTTTATCTCTTTTTCCGTCTTATTGATGAGTTTACTAGGATTAGCCTCTAAATCTTCTAAATAATCTTCTAGAGACACCTCCATACCCTTAACGACTATTTTTTCCTTTGTCACGAGACCTCTATATGTTTTTTTATAAACCTTTCCCTCATCAAATATCTTGTCGTTTAAAAACAATTTTCCCTCTTTTATTTCTCCTTCAAAAATGTTGATAGGAGGTGAGCCTAAGAATTTAGCCACGAATAAGTTTTGGGGGTCGTCATAAATTTTTTCTGGAGAATCAATCTGTTGAATAACCCCCTGATTCATGACCACTATTATGTCGGAAATGGACTGGGCTTCTTCTTGATCGTGAGTGACAAAAATGGTAGTAATGCCCATATCTTTTTGGATTCTTCTAATTTCTTCGCGCGTCTCTAATCTCAAACGTTCATCTAAATTAGAAAATGGTTCGTCGAGCAATAAAAGGCGAGGGGATTTCACTAACGCTCGAGCGATGGCGACGCGTTGCTGTTCCCCACCGGATAGTTCTTTGGGTTTCCTGTCGAGATATTTTTCAATGCCCACAAGTTCGGCCATCTTCCGCACAATAGCGGTTTTTTCTTGTTTGCTCAATCTTCTTTTATGAATCTCTTTATATTTAAGGGGGTTAGTCTTTTTTAATTCAACGAGAGTCGCTTTCGCTTCTTCATAAGCTCTTTGAGTAGAAAATAGTTTCTTTTTTGTATCTTCTAATTCTTTTTTTATCGCGAAAACACTCTCTTGATACTTTTGAGCGGCTTCGATACTCTTTTGTAATTTATGGATTTTGGATTTAGCTTCTTTAATAGTTTTCTTGTAATTATCAAGAGGACCAGGAAACCGCAAATTGTCAAGAGGAAAAGTAATGTTTCTCCTGACAGAAAAATGCGGATATAGAGCATAGTTTTGAAAAACCATACCCACTCCCCGCTTTTCTATTGGGGACGAAGTGACGTCTTCATAATCAAACCATATCCTTCCGGCATCGGCCTCATGTAATCCCGCGATTAAGTATAAAATCGTAGTTTTACCACACCCTGAAGGACCGAGGAGCCCCACTAGTTTACCACTAGGAACGACAAACGAAATGTCATTGACCGCTTCGACCCTACCTTTCTTATCGAAAAAAATTTTAGTAAGGTTTTCAATTCTGACTTCCATGCAGTGGTTTCCTCCTATTTATGCGAACAAGATTATATCTTTATTTTATCAAAGAAAAATTGATGAATAAAGTTATATGAAAACTATATTTTTTAAAACGAGCAAAATCTTTAACACTATTTAAATCACAAAAAATCCTCCGTTTTCTTGGAGGATATTTGTTTGATAATGATTAGCTAAATCAAATTATTTGATAACTTCGCTAACTGTACCGGCACCGACAGTTCTACCACCTTCACGGATGGAGAATTTGGTACCTTGTTCCATGGCGATTGGATGAATGAGCTCGACGTTGAGCTCGACGTTATCGCCAGGCATGACCATATCAACACCAGCCGGAAGAGTAATAACTCCGGTAACATCAGTAGTACGGAAGTAAAATTGTGGACGATAATTGCTTAGGAAAGCAGTATGACGGCCACCTTCTTCTTTTGATAAAACGTAGACTTGGCCTTTGAATTTGGAGTGTGGAGTAACACTGCCAGGTTTGGCTAAGACTTGACCACGTTCGACTTGATCGCGGCTTACACCTCTTAACAAGACACCGACGTTATCACCTGCTTCAGCATAATCGAGAATTTTGCGGAAGGATTCAAGACCGGTAATCACCGATGATTGGGTGGGACGAATACCGACGATTTCTACGGGGTTACCTAATTTAGCAGTACCGCGTTCGACACGACCAGTAACAACTGTACCACGACCAGAAATAGTCATCACGTCTTCAATCGCGAGTAAGAATGGTTTTTCGGTTTCACGGACAGGGGCAGGGATATAAGAATCGCAAGCATCCATCAATTCTCCGATAACCTTTTCTTGAGCGGGGTCACCATCTAATGCGGCTCTAGCTGAACCACAGATGACTGGGACATCGTCGCCTGGAAAACCATAAGTATTCAGTAAGTCACGAACGTCCATTTCCACTAATTCTAATAATTCGGGATCGTCGACTAAGTCAGTTTTGTTGATGTAGACAACGATATATTTAATACCGACTTGACGAGCGAGTAGAATGTGTTCACGTGTTTGTGGCATAACACCGTCTGTACCAGCAACAACCAGAATAGCTCCGTCCATTTGTGCTGCGCCAGTAATCATGTTTTTGATATAGTCAGCGTGTCCTGGGCAGTCAACGTGAGCGTAGTGTCTTTTTTCTGTTTGGTACTCAATGTGAGCGGTATTAATTGTGATACCACGAGCCTTTTCTTCGGGAGCAGAGTCGATAGAAGCATAATCAGTAGCGACGGCACCGCCTTTTTTAGATAAGACACTGGTGATAGCAGCAGTTAATGTGGTTTTGCCGTGGTCGACGTGACCGATTGTACCAATGTTAACGTGCTCTTTACTTCTGTCAAAATGTTTTTTTGCCATAAATAGAGATCTCCTTTCTTTCGTTAATCAATTATTTGTAACGAAATAATAATATAGCATTAACAATTTTTGTGCAATATCATTTGATATTACATTATTTTTCTAGTAGGTAATTACTCCTACTCTTTTCAATATTTCGTCTTGAACGTACTTTGGTGTTTCGCCGTAGTGATCGAATTGCATCACATAATTTCCCCGACCTTGAGTCATACTTCTTAGGTCGGTGACGTAACCAAACATTTCGCTCAACGGAACTTCCGCTTCGATAATCTTAGCGTTAGCTCTTTGACTTTCGCCAACCACTTGGCCTCTCCGGCGAGTGACATCACCGATGACATCGCCGTAGTATTGTTCCGGAACAGTGACTTCAATTTTCATAATCGGTTCCAAAATGATAGGTTGACAATTTTTAGCCGCTTCTTTTAGAGCCAGGCTCGCGGCGATTTTATAAGCTATTTCACTGCTATCGACATCGTGATAACTTCCATCGAATAACGTAGCTTTAATATCGATAATGGGGAATCCGGCAAGCATCCCTCTTTCGAGAGCGTCCTTTAGGCCTTCGGCAGTTGATTTGATATATTCTTTTGGCACGGATCCACCGACGACTGCATCGACGAATTCAAAGCCTTTTCCCGGATTAGGGGCGAAGCGAATCCAGACGTGACCATATTGGCCACGACCACCGCTCTGTCGAATATATTTACCCTCGCATTCCGCTTCTTCTTTAATCGTTTCGCGGTATTCGACTCGGGGGGTACCGACATTGACTTGGACACCGAATTCTCTTTTCATTCGATCGACGAGGATGTCGAGGTGCAGTTCGCCGACGCCCGCGATGAGCGTTTGTCCAGTCTCAGGATTGGTTCTGACTCTAAACGTCGGATCTTCCTCCGCCAATTTTTGTAGAGCGATGCTCATCTTCTCTTGGTCAGCTTTCGTTTTCGGTTCGATAGCTTCTTCAATAACTGGTTCTGGAAAATCCATTTTTTCCAAAATGATGACATTTTTTTCTTCGCAAAGCGTGTCGCCAGTAATGGTATTTTTTAAACCTACAACTGCCCCGATGTCACCCGCGTGAAGTTCTTCGACTTCTTGACGATGGTTAGAGTGCATAAGGACAACGCGACCGATTCTTTCCTTCACGCCTTTAGTGGAATTTAAAAGATAACTTCCCGATTTTAATGTGCCGCTATAAACGCGGACATAAGCCAAACGACCGATAAAAGGATCGGTAGCAATCTTAAAAACCAAAGCGGCTAGAGGAGCATCATCTTTTGGTTCGCAAATTACTTCATTACCTTTGTTATCTTGACCGACAGCAGGGGCCGTGTCTAGTGGACTAGGCAAATAGTCAATCACCCCATCTAACAAGGGTTGAATATTTTTGTTTTTGTAAGCCGATCCACAGAAAACTGGGTGAAAATCACCCGTTAAAACGGCTTTGCGGATGGCCGCCTTAATTTGTTTGACTGAAGGATCTTTGCCTTCGAGAACAATCATAAGAATTTCTTCATCGAAGTTTGATAAAGCTTCAAATAATTTCGTACGTAGTTCTAGCACTTTTTTATGATACTCGTTAGGAATGGGTATCTCATTTGGTTCTTCGTGCACATCACTAGCATAGATGAAGGCTTTTTGAGTAATAATATCGACATATCCTCTTAGCGAAGCTTCAATCCCAACGGGATATTGCACCGCTTCCGCATTAGCGCCTAAGCGTTCTTTTAGTGAATTTATACACATTTCAAAGTCCGCGCCGACAGCATCTAACTTATTGACAAAGACAATACGAGGAACGCCATATTTTGTACCCTGTCTCCAAACAGTTTCGGTTTGTGGTTCGACACCATTCTTGCCGTCTAAAACAGTAATGGCCCCATCTAAAACCCGTAAGGATCTTTCCACTTCGACCGTAAAGTCGACGTGTCCAGGGGTATCGATGATGTTAACGCGATTACCCTTCCAAGTAGCGGTTGTCGCGGCGGAAGTAATGGTAATACCTCTTTCTTGTTCCTGTTCCATCCAGTCCATCGTCGCACTCCCTTCGTGAGTCTCGCCAATTTTATGGATTTTTCCAGTAAAATAAAGAATCCGTTCGGTAGTAGTAGTCTTGCCTGCATCGATATGGGCCATAATGCCGATATTGCGTGTATGTGCTAGTTCATATTCGCGTGACATAGTCAAAAACTCCTATTTCACTACCAACGATAATGTGAATAAGCTTTGTTGGCTTCCGCCATTTTGTGAGTGTCTTCTCTCCTTTTAACAGAAGCGCCTGTTCCGTTTGCAGCATCGATGATTTCATTTGCTAAGCGATCAATCATGGTTTTTTCATTTCTCAAACGAGAATAATTGACTAGCCATCTCAAACCTAGAGTTACTTTTCTTTCGGGAGTAACATCCGTGGGAACAGGAAAGTTTGCTCCACCAACACGGCGCATTTTGAGCTCGACTTCGGGCATGATGTTGTCTACGGCCGTCGCAAAAACATCGTTTGCCGGTTTGCCAGTTTTTTCTTCGATTTTCTTAAAAGCCCCGTAAAGAATGTTTTGGGCAGTACCTTTTTTACCATCGAGCATTAATTTGTTAATTAAACGTGTCACCAGTTTAGAATTGTAAATCGGATCTGGTAAGACATCACGTTTCATAGGTCTTCCTTTACGCATAATTTTCTCTTACCTCCTATTATTCTTCCTTAGCTGGTTTTTTAGTGCCGTACAAACTACGGCCTTGACGACGACCACTGACACCAGCACAATCTAATGTGCCCCTAATGACATGGTAACGGACACCAGGCAAATCTTTAGCACGACCACCTCTAATGATGACGGTACTATGTTCTTGCAAGTTGTGTCCTTCGCCTCCGATGTAGGCAGTGACTTCATAACCATTGCTTAATTTAACACGAGCATATTTTCTTAAAGCTGAATTTGGTTTTTTAGGGGTCATCGTACCGACACGAGTACAAACACCACGTTTTTGAGCGGATGGTTGAGCAATTTCTTTTTTCTTTAAAGAATTCCATCTCCGCCCCAGAGCAAAAGCTTTGGACTTGGATGTTTTGCTCTTTCTGCCTTGATGAACTAATTGGTTAATTGTTGGCATAATTGCTCCTTTCAATTAAATTTTTGATGTTGTGCATACCACAGTACCTGGTGTATCAGTATCATCTTTTTAAAAATGACCTTTCCGGTCTTGTTTTAGTATTCACACGCTCATATATATTATATAAGTATTAAAAAATTGGCAAGAAAAAATGAATAAAAAGTGATTTATAACCACCATTCCTGGTGTATCATAATTGTTTTTTTAAAAGAAAAAAAGACTAGATGTTGCCACCTAATCCTAATTTATTAATGCCTCTTTTTTCTTTTAGTGGAAATAGAGTTAAAATGTCGATTCTAGTTTCACAACCATCAAACTGATTGTTTTGTCTGTAATTTCTGGTGATTTTCGAGATAATCCACCACATCTTTGACGGTTAAGAAATTCATTGGTTCATCGAAGGAAACACCAAATGTATCTTCGATCGACATTGCGAACATCATGATGCCTAGAGAATCAAAATGCAAATCTTCAATTAGTCTAGTTTCTAATTTAACATTCTCTAAGTTTATTTCTGGATCGATACTTATTACTATTTTTTTAAGTTCTTCTAGCATATTCATAATTCCTTTTTCGACTTATTTTATCTCCGCCATTTTATCAAATTAGTTATACTTCATCAATAGAGATGTTGCTAGAAAGTTTGTTCGGTATAAAAAGCTTCTTCGTTAGCGTGATTGATGAGCATTCTCGCAATGTTGACAATCGCTCTTTCATCGCTGTTGCCACGAGCTTTGATAACTAGTTTTCTGACGCCTAAAACTAACCCTCCACCGAGCGCACTTAAATCGTATTTTTTCATCAAGTGTTCGACGACTTCCATATACTTAGGCTCATGTTTTTTTCTCGATAAAGCGACGATATCTCCAATGATACTCATCGCTATTCCTTCGGTATTTTTTAAAACTTGATTGCCGGCGAAGCCATCGCACACCAAGACATCGCAGTCTCCACTCAAAGAGCGGTTACCTTCGATATTACCGACAAAATTGATGTCAGGATCACTTGACAAAATAGGAAATGTTTCTTTGACTAAATGATTGCCTTTTGTCGGTTCAGCACCATTAGACAATAAACCGACACGCGGCGAATCAAGATTATATATTTTTTTCATTAAATCGCTTCCTAATCGAGCGAACGAATGGAGTTGTGAAGGCGTGCAGTCAATGGTCGCACCCGTATCCACCAAACAAGTGAAAGAATGGTTATCATTGGGCATAATAGCCGCCATACAAGGTCTAGTTTTATTTTCATCGCTCAGATATTTAAACGAGCCCATGATAATTGCCCCGCTGTTGCCAGCGCTAATCATCCCGATGTAATTTTCTTCTTCTAGACCGACTTCTTGTAGAGCTTTAACGACTGAAGCCTGGGGCTTTTTTATAATGCCAGTGTAAGGATTTTCTGTATTGGTAATCGTTTCTTCAGCGGGGATGATTTTAACGCGAGAAGTATCGATTCCAAATAGGCGAATTTTTTCCTTGATTAATGCTTTTGGTCCCACGAGAGTAACAAATAATTCAGGGAAATTCTTAAGGGCTAAAGAAGCGCCCAAAATGATAGCTTCTGGTCCTTTGTCAGATCCGAGAGTATCGATAACTATTTTGTATTGTGTCATAATATTTTCCTTTATTCCGTAGGTATTATAGCATAGTATCATTTTTTTATTTAGTGAGTAAATCTCGCGATTCTGAGCAAAACAAAAGAGTCGCGAGGACTCTGATGTTTTATAGGAATTAACTATTTATTTTCTTCATCTAGAACACGAATTTTTTCTCTAATTTCTTTGACTTTTCTTTCGTGTTCTTCAATATAAGAATCACTAACTTGTCGCATCGTTTCTTCAACGCTGAAGTTTTTGCTTAGTTTTTCTCTTTCTTCTTCGTCAATGAAACCACGACCTGCTGGAATCAAATGACCAGTAATGACATTTTCTTTTAAGCCGTGCAAATGGTCAATCTTTCCTTTGATAGCCGCATCAGTCAAAACGCGAGTGGTTTCTTGGAAGGAAGCCGCGGATAAGAATGATTCGGTTTCCAAAGCGGATTTTGTGATACCTAAAATCAAAGGTGAAAATACCGCTGGGCGTTTGCCAGAAAGAAGAACTTCGGCATTTTTATCCGTGAGAGTATTGATGTTGACGCGCGTACCAGAAAGTAGGTCAGTATCACCCGCTTCGATGACCAGCACTTTTCTCAGCATTTGTCTCACGACTACTTCGATATGTTTATCAGAAATACCGATGGATTGAGCGCTGTAAACTTTTTGCACTTCTTTCAAAATGTAGTTTTGTACCTCCGTGACATCGGCCACTTCTAGTAATCTCTTAGGAGAAATAGCGCCTTCGGTAATTTTTCCACCGTTTTTGATGAAATCGCCTTTTTTAACGCGCAATCTGGCCCCGAAATTCGTGGTGTAAGTCTTTTGACCATCGATCTCGTTTTCAACGGTGACATTGTAGCAACCATTTTTTTCTTCGATTTTGACAACTTTGCCAGAAATTTCAGAAATTAAAGCTTCACCTTTAGGTGTACGTGCCTCAAATAACTCTTGAACACGAGGGAGACCTTGAGTAATATCGACACCAGCAATACCACCAGTGTGGAAAGTTCTCATCGTTAATTGTGTACCTGGTTCGCCGATAGATTGAGCCGCCATGATGCCGACTGCTTCGCCAACTTCAACTTTACGACCTGTTGCCAAATTACGGCCGTAGCAATGTACGCACACACCTTTTTTTGTTTCACATCCGAACAAATTACGGATAGTGACGGTTTTAATGCCGGCTTCGACAATCGCTTTGGCTTGAGTTTCGTCAATCATCGTATTTTTAGCGACGATAACTTCGCCAGCTTTTTCATGTCCTTCCGGATAAGTCACATCGTTTAACACGTAGCGGCCGACTAAACGGTCGAACAATTTAACGATGATAGAGTTGTTGGAAGTATCTCTAATCTCGCTGACTTCAAAACCGTGGTCAGTTCCACAATCTTCTTCTCTCACAATGACGTCTTGAGAAACATCGACTAAACGTCTGGTTAAATAACCAGAGTCAGCGGTTTTTAAAGCGGTATCAGCACCACCCTTACGGGCCCCGTGAGTCGCGATAAAGAATTCCGAGACAGTCATCCCTTCGCGGAAACAAGATTTAACTGGAAGTTCGATAGTACCTCCAGAAGTCGAACTCATCAAACCTCTCATACCAGCTAGTTGGAGAATATTGGAAATATTGCCACGTGCCCCAGAATCAGACATCATGAAGATAGGGTTACGAGTTTCAACTTTAAATTGATTTTCGAGTTTGGCTAACACTTGATTTTTTACATCTTCCCAAACTTCCACTACTTGTTTATGTCTTTCATCGTTGGTCAACATGCCCATTTCGTATAGTTCTTTTAAATTAGCAACTTTCTCATCGCCTTCTCTAAAAACTTCTTCTTTGCCTTTAACGGTGTGGATGTCGGTTAACGAAACCGTTAAACCCGCGACTGTTGAATAGTGGAAACCTTGGTCTTTAATCTTATCTAGAACTGCCGCAGTTTTAGGATTGCCTTGACGATCGTAGCGTTGGAAAATTTCATTGATGATTAAAGCCAAGTCTTTTTTCTTGAATGGTTTTAAAAGCGGACGAGAAGCGATGAATTCTTTGACGTTAGTTCCGCGAGGAGCAAAGTCTTTACTTACCACCTCAATATCGCCTCTTAATGCCTCTTCACTCACTTCATTTAGATAAGGGAAGTCTGCTGGGAAAATTAGGTTAAAAATAACCTTGCCCACAGAAGTAACTAAATAGTTCTTATTTTGTTCTTCGGTGAAATCTTTTTTCATCATCGCTTTGCCGATTAAAGCAATGCGGTTATGGAGATGAATTTGTTTAGTTTGATAGGCTCTTAAGACATCGTCGACATCTTTAAACACTTTGCCTTCGCTATCAGCGTAAAGTTCGTATTTTTCAGCTTCTTCAATGTCGTTGCGTTCACGCAAGATGGCGGCGGTATTCAAAAAGTCCTCTTTAGTACTTTCTAACGTTAAATAATAGTTGCCGATTACCATGTCTTGAGAGGGAGTAACGATAGGTTTTCCATCTTTGGGACCGAGGATATTATTGCTCGCTAACATCAAGTGGAGGGCTTCTTCTTGAGCGGCTTTCGATAAAGGGACGTGAACCGCCATTTGGTCGCCGTCAAAGTCAGCGTTAAAACCGGTACACACTAAGGGGTGTAAACGGATAGCGCGGCCATCAACTAGCACAGCTTGGAAAGCTTGGATACCTAGTCTATGTAAAGTCGGCGCGCGGTTTAAAAGCACGGGATGTTTCGGAATGATTTCTTCGATGATGTCGAATACCACATCATCATAACGATCGATGATCTTGTCAGCCTGCTTATGAGCATTAGCGATTCCGCGTTTGAGAAGTTCGCAAGCGATAAAGGGTCTCAACAGTTGAATCGCCATTTCTCTTGGTAAACCGCATTGATACATCTTTAAAGAGGGACCAACCGCGATTACTGAACGACCGGAATAGTCGACACGTTTTCCTAATAAGTTTTGTCTAAAGCGACCTTGTTTGCCTTTAAGAGCACTACTCAGACTCTTTAAAGGTCGGCCACCAGGACCTTGAACGGCTTTATTTCTACGGCCATTATCTATCAAAGCGTCTACCGCTTCTTGCAGCATACGTTTTTCGTTCATCAAAATGACTTGAGGTGAATTCATATCGATTAATTTCTTCAAACGATTATTTCGAGAAATCACACGGCGATATAAGTCATTTAAGTCGGAAGTAGCGAATCTGCCCCCATCGAGAGCAAGCATCGGTCTTAAATCTGGAGGAATGACGGGAATGACATCCAAAATCATCCATTCCGGTTTATTGTCAGAGTTGCGGAAAGCTTCGATGACTTCTAGTCTCTTGGTCAACTTTTGACGAGAACTGGCCCTAGTTTCTTTCATCTTGGCATTAATCGCTTCTGCTTCTTTATCTAAATCGAGTTCTTGCAAAAGACGTTTAATGGCCGCGGCCCCTTCAGAAAATTCTGCACCTGTATATTTATTGATAAATCTCGCGACTGTTTGGAAATCGAAAACTTCACCGCGATTTTCCATCTTGGCGATTAGTTCTTCGCTTCTTTGGTAATCGTCGCTACCTTCTTGTAAACCCCATTCAGCGGCATTTTCTTGAATTTCTTTTACCGCGGGAATGAATATTTCACGACCATTGCGTTCGTTGATAAATTCGCGATATAGAAGTTTGGTAGATTTACCAGGATTCAAGCAGACGTGAGCCGCAAAATAGGTGACTTCTTCTAAATGTTTGGGAGAAACATTGAGGAGGAGGCCAATGCGACTAGGAATGCCTTTTAAGTACCAAATGTGCGAGCAGGGACTGGCTAGTTCAATGTGGCCCATTCTCTCTCTTCTAACTTCCTTAGAAGTGACTTCGACACCACACTTCTCACAGACGACTCCCGCAAATCGGATCTTTTTATATTTGCCGCAGTGGCATTCATAATCCTTGCTAGGTCCAAAGATTTTTTCGCAATACAAACCTTGCATTTCTGGTTTTTGACTACGATAGTTGATGGTTTCTGGTTTTAGAACTTCACCATGACTCCAACTACGGATATTTTCAGGAGAGGCTAAACCGACTTTAATCGCTGCTAATCTTTTAACATCAAACATAATCTTTTATCCTCCTTAACTCACAAAATCTTCATCGATATCGCGGTAACTCATACCCAGCGCTTCTTGATCGACGACTGATTGACTGGAAGCCGAAGATTCACCGACCAAATTACGAATGCTGGCGTTGATTCTTCTCTCTTCTTTTTCCGCTTCCTTAGCTAGGACATCCATATCGATGACTTGTCCTTCTTGATCGTAGAGCGTGACATTCATGGAAAGAGCTTGTAATTCTTTCACTAAAACCTTGAAGGCTTCTGGAATGCCTGGTTTTGGTAATGGTTGACCTTTGATAATCGCTTCGTAAGTTTTTCTTCTACCGACCCGATCGTCGGATTTAATGGTGATAATTTCTTGTAAGACGTGAGCGGCGCCGTAGGCTTCTAAAGCCCAGACTTCCATTTCACCAAACCTTTGACCACCGTTTTGGGCTTTGCCGCCCAAAGGTTGTTGTGTCACTAAGCTATAGGGGCCAGTGGCACGAGCGTGCAATTTATCATCGACCATGTGGACGAGTTTAATCATATACATGGAGCCGACGGTAATTCTTTCATCAAATCTTTCACCGGTAGTGCCATCGTAAAGGATAGTTTTACCAGTGGGGTCCATATTGGCTTTCTTCATCATATCGAGGATTTCATCGTTGGTGATGCCATCGAAGACAGGAGAAGCAATCTTATATCCTAATTGTTTTAAAGCATATCCCAAGTGGACTTCGAGAATTTGACCGATGTTCATACGGGAAGGAACACCCAAGGGGTTGAGCATGATGTCAACGGGGGTACCATCGGGAAGGAAGGGCATATCGCATTCGGGTAAAATGCGGGAAATAACACCTTTATTACCGTGACGACCCGACATCTTATCTCCTTCGGAGATTTTTCTCTTTTGGACGATATAGACGTGAACGACTTCATTAACTCCTGGAGGGAGTTCTACATCTCGAGATTTGCCTTGACGTTTGAAAATTTTGACATCGAGGACAATTCCGGCTCCCCCGTGAGGAACCCGTAAGGAAGCATCTTTACCCTCATTAGTTTTTTCACCAAAGATAGCCATCAACAATTTGCCTTCTGGGGTGGGTTCGCTTTGACCGCGAGGGGTCACTTTACCGACTAAAATGTCGCCTTCTCTGACTTCCGCGCCGGGAACGATAATTCCGCGTTCATCCAAATTAGCTTTGGCGCTCTCAGAAGTATTTGGAATGTCGCGAGTAATTTCTTCATCGCCTAACTTAGGAATGCTGCGACTTTCTAATTCGTATTTTTCGATATGAATTGAGGTGTAAACGTCATCTTTTACCAATCTTTCAGACATGATAACCGCGTCTTCGTAGTTATAACCATTCCAGGTCATAAAGGCGATAATAACGTTTCGACCAAGAGCTAGGTCACCATTTTGCATAGCCGGACCATCGGCGATGATTTGACCTTTTTTGACTTTTTCACCAACTTTTACGATGCTCGTTTGGTTGATGCAAGTGCCTTGGTTACTTCTCTCATATTTTTGTAATTGATAAATTCGGGGTTCCACGCTGTCAGCTTCTAAGACCTCGATGGTACGAGAGTCTGTGTAAGTGACGACGCCATCGTTCACCGCGACGACCGCTAAACCTGAGTCGCGAGCAATTTGATGTTCGAGACCTGTACCGACGATGGGGGCTTGTGGTCTTACCAGAGGTAAAGCTTGGCGTTGCATGTTAGAACCCATCAAAGCTCTCATCGTATCATCGTTTTCCAAAAAGGGAATACATCCGGCGGCGATAGAAACGATTTGTTTTGGAGAGACGTCGACATAATCGACTTTTTCTCTTCTCGCCATAATATTTTGACCTTTATATCGAGCGATAACTTGCTCATCGAGAATTTCTCCCTCTGGAGAGAGATTGATATTAGCTTCAGCGATGACATAATCCCATTCTTCATCCGCGGACAAATAAACGGAATCTTCTGGTTCGCTCAAAACGCGATAGGTGGTTTTATCTACACGCCTATACGGGGTTTCTATAAATCCATATTTATTAACTTTGGCGTAGGTCGCGAGGTTGTTGATTAAACCGATGTTTTGACCTTCGGGTGTTTCGATTGGGCAAATACGACCATAGTGAGAAACGTGGACGTCACGCACTTCGGTAGAAGCTCGATCTCTCGTCAAGCCCCCCGGACCTAACGCCGATAATCTTCTCTTATTGGTCAATTCCGCGAGCGGATTAGTTTGATCCATGAATTGCGATAATTGAGAAGAGGCAAAAAATTCTCTGATACTCGCCGATAATGGACGGGGATTGATTAAGGATTTAGGTTTGACATTACCTAAATCAGAAATCGACATCTTTTGTTGGACGGTTTTAACCATTTTGGCTAAACCTAAACGGAATTGATTTTGCAGTAGTTCACCCACACAACGAACACGTCGATTGCCTAAATGATCGATGTCATCGGTGTCACCAATTCCTTCCATGACATTCAAGAAATAAGAAAAGCAAGCAAAAATATCGCTGATTGTAACGTAAGAAAGCGTGCAATTAAGGTCTGTTCCCACGATATGGCATACTTTCTTTTCGCGATCATTGTTGTAGACTTTAACGAAGTTGACAACACTGTGATCATCCAGCTTATCATTGACTTTGAGTTTTTTAGTGTGGGCTCCTTTTTCAAAGAATTCTTCATCTCTTAGAGAATCGACATCTTGAGCGGTTAAGGTGTAGCCCTTTTTGAAGCGAACTTCCCCATCGCTATCGATGAGATTTTCTGCGAGAGCGCGCCCCACTAAACGATTATATATACCGAGTTTTTTAATATATTTAAAACGACCAGCTCTACCAAGATCATAATGCTTGCCATCGAAGAATTTTTGCACCAAGAAATTGATAGTACCTTCTTCGGTGATGGGCTCCCCTGGTTTCATTTTGCTAAAAATTTCCACCAGAGCGATTTTGGCATTTTTGATTCCGGAATTCTCGTCTTTAGCTAGAGAATTTTTTAAAGCATCGGATTCTCCGAAAAGTTTCAAAATGTCGCTATCTTCTTCTAGACCCAAAGCCCTTAAAAGTGTAGTGGCGTTAAGTTTTCTTTGGCGATCGATACGAACGCTCAATAAATCTTTAGCCCCGCTTTCAAATTGTAGCCAAGTTCCACGGCCAGGAATTAAATCCGAAGCATAGGTCACCTTACCAGTTTTAATGTCCTTGTTCATGGACATATAAGCGCCTGGTGAACGAACTAACTGCGAGACGATGACGCGCTCTGCCCCATTGACGATAAAGGTTCCAGATTTGGTCATCAACGGGAATTCACCCATGTAGACTTCGCTTTCTTGGATCTCCCCTGTATCGTGGTGAGTTAAGCGTACTTTCACGTAGATTGGTGAACTGTACGTAAGAGACTGAGCTTTGCATTTAGAGAATGTGTGCTTAGGTTGATCAAAACGAACCGAGACGTAGTCGATTGATAATGTATTTGTATAATTTACGATAGGAAATGATTCTTTGAATACTTCATCTAAACCTTTTTCTTTGAACTCTTCGTATGATTTAGTTTGAATTTCTACGAGATTAGGTAGAAGAAGTTTACCAGAAATCTTGCTGTAATCGTAACGATCGTTGTTGAGTTTGTTTAATTGCTCAATGTTTCTAATCATATAATGGCTCCTTTTCTGTGTTCTCGCTCTTAGTTGCACGGTAGATATAATAGCCTTTATCGCGTTTGAGCAAAGTGACATTACCGAAGATACTTTCGATATATTTACTTGCACTCGCTGCTCCTTGGGCTTTTCTAATTACAACATATAAAGAGCCGCCATCAATTAAATAATGTTTCGCCTCCTCATACATGCGATAGGTTATAGCCTTACCAGCACGGATGGGCGGGTTAACAACAATTGAATCAAATGGTCCTTCTATTTTTTGATAGAGGTCACTTTGAAGGATAGTGACTTGATGGTTTAAATTTAATCGATCCGCATTTTTTTGACAGAGTGTCACGGCGCGAGGATTGATGTCAGAAAGAGTTACTTTCATCTCAGGGTTAGCGGTCGCGAGCGTTAAACCAATCGCCCCATACCCACATCCCAAATCGAGAACGTGTCTTCCTAAGTCGAGAGGTAGAATGACTTTGAGAAGGGCCAAACTACCCTCATCGACATAATTTTTGGAAAATACACCTTTGTCAGTAAACAATTTCATTTTGAATCCATGAATTTCAAAACCAATCTCCTTGATGTCTGAAGCTAAGTTAGGATCGTCTTGAAAATAATGACTCATTAATTGAAATTATCCCTGAAGTTGTTACGCATTAAATGACTTATTTAATTTCGATTTCCGCACCCGCAGCTTCAAGAGTTTTCTTGTGCTCTTCAGCTTCGACCGGGGAGATGTTTTCTTTAATGGCGACTGGGGCGCCATCCACTAATTTTTTAGCATCCATCAAGCCTAAGCCCGTAAGGACTTGAACGGCTTTGATAACTTGAACTTTGGAACCACCGATGCTCTTTAAGATTAAAGAGACTTCTGTTGGTCCTTTACTTTCTTCTTCTTCTACTGGAGCAGCCACGACACCAACTGGTGCGGCAGCAGTAACGCCGAATTCATCTTCGACGGCTTTGACTAATTCATTTAGTTCCATTACGGTCATTTCTTTTAATGACGCAATGATTTCTTCTTTTGTTAATTTTGCCATTTTAATATCCTCCTAAATTGGCATTACTTTTGTTCCGCGACTGCCTTAACAGCGCAAGCGAAGGAACGGATAGGTGCTTGTAAGCACGATAAGAACATGGAAATAAGACCTTCTCTGCCTGGAAGTTTTGCAATTTCTTTCATGGCTTCTGCATCGACGAATTTCCCTTCGACGATTCCGCCTTTGATATTGAGAAGACCTCGGTGTTTTTTAGCATACTTAGCAATGACTTTGGCACCAGCGGTGACGTCTTCTGAAAATACGATGGCGTTAGGACCAAACAAAATGCTTTCCATTTCTTGATAACCTAAATCATCGCAAGCCCGTACGACGAGAGTGTTCTTGTAAACGTTCATTTCAGCGTTTTCTTTGCGAAGAGCACGTCTAATTTCTTCGATTTGTGAAACGGATAAACCGCGATATTCACAAACGACTATCGTCTTGCTATTTTTAGCTTTAGCGCTGATAGTTTTGACTGTCTCTGCTTTAGTAGCTAAAATCGCTTTATTCATATTCTTGACCTCCTTTTCTTTTTTTGAAGGCTCCAATATACGGTTGGGTATTTATAAATACGCCTCGGTAACTTGATTAAGACTGTTTCGTCCGTTACTGTCTTCGGTATATGGTGCTTTAAATAATTATCGACCAGCAAATGTGAATTGAATTCCAGGACCCATGGTCGTGTGGATCACTGACTTTTTGACATACGTACCTTTAACTGCTGCTGGTTTAGCTTTCAAAACAGCATCAACAAGAGCATTTAAATTTTGTACGAGTTTTTCGGCATCGAACGAGACTTTACCAATGCAGACGTGCATATTGGCTTCTTTATCGACACGATATTCGACTTTACCGGCTTTAATTTCTTCGATAGCTTTGGTAATATCGGGAGAAACTGTACCAGCTTTAGGATTCGGCATTAAACCTTTGGGGCCTAATAACCGACCATATTTACCGATGGAACCCATCATATTGGGAGTAGCAACGATGACATCGAAATCAAACCAGTTTTCTTTTTGGATTTTTTCGAGCAGCTCGGCACCACCAGCATGTTCAGCACCAGCAGCTAAAGCTTCTTCAACTTTATCGGTGATGGCTAGGACTTTTTTAGTTTTACCATTACCATGCGGGAGAATGAGAGTTCCTCTGACTTGTTGATCGGCTTTTCTTGGATCGACGTTGAGTTTAAGACTGATACCAATAGTAGCATCGAACTTCACCGTGGAAGTTTCTTTCACTAGAGTGCAGGCTTCTTCGATAGAATAGAGTTTGTTGGCCTCAATTTTAGCGGCGGCCTGTTTGTACTTTTTACTTCTAAACATACCGATAAACCTTACTCAACAATTTCAATGCCCATATTTACGGCACTGCCTTGGACGATCTTCATCGCTGCTTCAACGTCAGTGCAGTTGAGATCGGGAAGCTTGTACTCAGCAATTTGTCTGAGTTGAGCTTTTGTAATGGTGCCTACCTTATCTTTTCTACCGGTAGGACTACCTTTTTTAATTCCAGCGGCTTTTAACAACAAACTAGCAACTGGTGAGGTTTTGACGACAAAGTCATAGGTCTTGTCCTCAAATGCTGTAATGATAACGGGAACAATTTCACCGCGTCTATCTGCTGTCTTAGCGTTAAAGTCTGAACAAAATTTACCCATGTTCACACCAGCAGAAGCGAGTTTTGGACCTGGTTTTGCTTCGCCACCAGGAAGTTCCATCTTCACGACTTTTGCGATTTTTTTCACGTGACTTTCCTCCTTAAATAGACTTGTCAGTGCCGTGGTAATTGAGCGATCGCCACTCCTCCACAGAACGTATTCACGTGCGCTCACGCTCTCTCATAGCGCAAAATAACACGCTTATAAATATTATCAAAATCCACGTGCGTGTTGCAAGCATTTTCTTTGTTAACGATTGTACAAAAATGTCATATTATATTTCAAATCTAAAGATTTGTTTGGATAAAATGAGTAGAAAAAATTGATTTTTGTTGCTATCAACTGATATGATTAAGTATTAGAGTGACTCATTTTATTCGATAATTCACGATACTCATTTTCATGGTGCCGATGTTTTACACTTAAATTTTTATACTACTTTTGCTTCTTTCGCATAACTATCTAATCCCTAGTCATTAATTCATTTTTAATGGTTGTTCTCCACTTTTTGTCTTGATGGTTTTTCTTATCAGTTGAAGAATAATTTAGACAAATTGAACAATGTGCATTATAGTTTTGTTGAGGAATATGACCGCAGTTCTTTAAAAGGAGGCGTTAATTATGGCTAAAAAATCATTCGCCGTTATCGGTTTAGGACAATTTGGCATTTCCGTCGTTGAAGAATTAGTCGACAACGGCATGGATGTCATCGCCATTGACATGGATGAAACTGCTGTTAAAAAAGTCAGTAGTTTGTTGCCGACTGTCGCTGTAGCCGATAGCACTGACGAAGAAGCCCTAAAAGAGCTTGGCATCAAAGATGTCGATGCCGCTATTGTCGCTTTTGGTTCCCATATTCAAGGAACTATTTTAACGACAGTCATTTTAAAAGAAATGGGTGTTAAATCGATTATTGTTCGCGTTGATGATGTCTATTACTCCTCAATTTTAAAAAAATTGGGTGCGACAGAAATTATCATGCCCCAAAAAGCCGCGGGTATCGCTTTAGCTAATAGATTAGGTAATGAAGATTTTAAAGATTTTTACAAATTAGATGACAAGCATTCCGTTGTTTCTATCGTCATCAACAATGCTTATGTTCCTGAACAAATAAGAGATTTAGCAACTAAAGAAAAGTATGGTATTAACATCGTTTTAATTATGCGAAATGGCCGTTCTTTTGTTCCAGGTGGTAATGATTCATTGTTGCCTAATGACACCATTTATGTCGTCGGTAGCACCAAAGAAATTAGATCTTTCCGCGAAGCCATCAATGGGACTAAGAAGAAAAAGAAATAAATTTGTACAGTAAAAAAACCAGCGACGAGGCTGGTTTTTGTTTGCACTAAATGAGGTTAAATCTTGTCGATTTCAGAAAAGTCCACTTCGACTTTTGTGGGACGACCGAAGAAAATTGTTTCTACTTCCACAACCATGGTTTCACGGTTGATAGATAAGATGCGTCCTTCAGTGCCTTCCAATGGTCCATGAATGACTTTCACATAATCATCGACGTTGTAACGATCGAACATCTCATCGTCGATTTCACCCATTCTCTTTAATACTGGTTCGATTTGTTCTCTTGGAACTGGGAATGGCTTAGTACCTTTTCCAGAAGAACCGACGAAACCTGTCACACCCGGAGTGTTACGCACGACATACCAGGCGTAGTCTGTCATGATCATCTCCACGAAAACATAACCAGGATAAAGGTTTTTCATTCTAGTTTTTTCTGTGGGCATGCCATCTTTCATCACTGGCACTTCTTGTTCAGCGACAATGATGCGGAAAATCAAATCTTGTAAGCCCATCGATTCCACACGACGACGTAAATTTTCTTTTACTTTGTTTTCATGAGTGGAATAGGTATTGACCACATACCAAGATTTTTCACCTAATTCTACATTGGTAGAGGATTTGTCATCGCTTAAATCAGTTGAACTATCTGTAAATTTTACTTCATCTGCCATGGCGTTCCTCCTACCGATTGAAAGCGTCTTTCAACGTATCGATTAATTTTTTTCCAACAAAATCTTCACCCATGAGAATAAGACCCATTAAGGCCGCTACTACGACGACGACGATAATGGATGGAATTAACACATCTCTTTTTGGCCAACGAACCCGTCTGCCTTCTTTGATGACTTCTTGAGTAAATTTCTTGATACCCATGTGAAGATCCTCCTGTTATTTGCTAATTTTATGCAGCGTTACCTTGTTGCAACGCTGACAATATTTTTTAATTTGAAGGTTCTTTCCCCCTTCTTTTTTAATTGTGGTGGTATAGTTTCTCGAGAGGCACTCTTCACAAATCAAAAGGACTTTTTCTCTCATCTTTTGACCTCCCTAGCACAATTAACTTATACAATTTACCATCAACATACGCGCTTGTAAAGTATTTTGAAATCTTTTTATTGGCTGTTTTCACTAATTTTCTAGGACCATTATCACCACAAAACAAATAATCATTAAGACGATTAAAATGCCGCAGATGATTAAAGTCGACCAAGGAAAATAAAAAGGCTCCTCTTTAGAATCAATCGAGTTATTAGCCTGTTCTCCGTCTTCTAATGTTGGTGTTTCTTTTTCAACACTGTCGTCAGCCAAATCATCTTTTGGCGTCTTATCTTTTGACATCATCGATCTCCTTTAAAAAATATTTTTTGCTAAATTTCAAAAAAGTGACAATGAAAATGGTATCGATTAAAACGTTCAAAAACATCGTGATAGCTTGACAAATAATGATGGCTAAAAAGGTTTGAAATCCAAAAGCCCAAGCTTTCATAATCGAACCGAATATTACAATAATGAAAAAGTCGCAAATGAAGGAAGCAAAACAAATATGGAGAGGTGAAGCATATGGGTCGCCTTCTTTACTCTTATATAACAAAGAAAACAAAATTAAGCCAATAAAAATTATAAAAGAAATACTCGGAATCAATATTTTTGCGATTAGAGGAACTTCATAAGTCGATGAGAATAAAGTAATCTGTTTGCTGAAAATTACGAAGCCACTGATAAGAAGCCAAATTACCGCAAAAGAAATTATTTCAATCATAGCCATTACAGTCTTGTTTTTAAGCGAAAAAACTAAAGAAAAGATAAAGTAAGCCGCTAATCCTAGAAGAGCATAAATTGCCGTTATTTGTAAGTAGGGAGGATAAGTTCTTGGATCGAATATCAAGTATCCCAGTAAATCGCTACAAATACCAATTAATAATCCGTAAATAGGACCTAGAAGAATCGAAGAAAAAATGATTAAAGCCGGGCCTCCAAAAGACAAGCGAATAAAAGGGGCAAAGGCTAAATAATTAACCGCGAGAACTTTTTGCATAATCACTATTAAAGGTATGAATAGGCCTGCTAAACAAATTTTATGGATAGTTGATAAGTTGGTTTTAATCAAATTCATATTAACCTCTTTTTATCTTTTCTTTAACGTAAGAAGCAAAGGCTAAAGAACCCGTAATAAGAATGAAATCCTCGGGATATTTTTCCTTTAATTCATCTAAACAAATAAGGGCGTTTTCTTCAAAATTAAAATCATCTAAAAACAAAAAATAATCCTCTTTCTTTCTAGCTCTATTGTGAGGAAATGTCGTAAGTGTAATATCGGTGCTATATTCTCCTAAATAAGCGAGCATTCTCTCGACGTTTTTATCTTTAAAGCACGCGAATAAAATGTGGACTGGGCGATTTTCAGCGATGTCGTTGAGTGATTTTGTCATGTTTAGGATACCCTCGGGATTGTGCGACCCATCGACGACAATCAAGGGATTTTCTTGAATTATTTCCATTCTTACTGGCATAAAAGTTCTAGCTAAACCTGCCCTAATTTCTTCTTCATTTACTCTAAAATAATCCATTAATTTGATGATGACTTCTAAAGCGATACACGCATCTTTTAAAGAGTAATAAGCCGATGAATTTATTCTCAGATTTTTATAAGTTAAATATGAAAAATTAAATCCTCGATTTTCATACACTACATTCGTCGGTTCAACTGACACTAAAACCTGTGATTTTTTATCTTTAGCCACTTCCACAATTGTATTGATAGCTTCATCTTCTAAAATGCCAGTAATTACAGGAATTTCTTCTTTAATAATGCCGGCTTTTTGATAAGCTATTTCACACAAAGAACGCCCTAAATAAACGGTGTGTTCAAGAGAAATAGAAGTGATTACTGAAACGACAGGAATGAAGATATTTGTGGCGTCAATTTCTCCTCCCATTCCACATTCTACAATGGCGATATCGCATTTGTTTTTTTGGAAATATGCTAGGGCAATGTATGTTTGAATTTCAAAAGGAGATAAGGAATATTTTTTAAATAGTTTATCGTTTTCTTTTAATGCTTTAATAAAATCTTCATCGCTTATATCTTGGCCATCAATATTAATCATTTCATTGACACGAATCAAATATGGAGAGGTGAAAAGGCCAACTTTTAAGCCATGTTCCCGATAGATATTTGCTAAGTAATTAGCGGTGCTCCCTTTCCCGTTGCTCCCCGCGATATGAATCGTTGGGACAGCATAATTAAAACCTATCTTTTTTAAAAAAGTATCAAAGTTCTCTCGCTGATATTCGCTATGACCAATTTCATTGAAATATGTTTTTAAATCAAGGGTTTTCACTTTATTCTTCTCCACTTTTTAATTTGCGTTTAATGTCTCTCTCTTTGATAGTTTCTCTTTTATCATAAAGCTTCTTACCTTTGGCTAGAGCGATTTCCATTTTCGCCCTGCCTCTTTTTAAATAGACTCTTGTTGGAACGATAGTATAGCCCTCTCTTTTTACCTTTTCATCAAAAAATTTTATTTCTCTTTTGTGCAAAAGTAATTTTCTATTTCTCAGAGGGTCATGGTTAAATATATTGCCTTTTTCATAAGGATTAATGTGCATGTTTAAAACTTCCATTTCTCCATTTCGAATGATGATGTAAGCATCGTTTAATGAGCAACCATGAGTTCTTAACGACTTAATTTCGGTGCCCACTAAAACGAGACCACATTCCGTAAATTCGCTTAAAAAATAATTGAAATGGGCTTTTTTGTTACTAGAAATTATCTTAATACCCGTCTCTACTTTAGCCATGCTGTTCCTCGATAATGTATTTTTTCATTTTACCCAATAAACTACCATTTATATAGGAAAAAGCAATCAATTGTTCGTTTTTGTTTAAAATAGAAAAACTCCATAGATAAATGGCAAGAACAAAGAAAACGTAAATCATAGATGAGAAAACATCTACGAGAAAAAATTGTCTTAAAATAAATGAAGAAATAATCCCTGCGAATACAGTTAAAGTTATGGTTAAGAAATTATTTATGATATTTTGACGGACTATAGTTTTAAAATAATCAGTAACATTTTTAACGCTCCGATCAAATAGAGGTGCGACTAAAAATACGAGAAGACTCAAGATAGCTAAAGATAGATAAATATATCCCACAAAATGATTTGAGGTAATGGGCAAAGTAAAAGAAAGCAGTAAAGAAATTGATATCCCTAACGAAATAGGTGCTAGAAAGTTAGAAAGTTTTTTTCGATCAAACAAAGGTCGAGAGACATCCATATTTGCTAAATAATTTTTGGTTTCATTAATTTTTTTATTCTGGATTAAAGAAATTACTGGCATAAAAAAGATTACCGTCATGTATAGGCCACTAACGTTTGTGGTTAAAAAAGTTGTTGATTCCATCATGCTGTGCGCGATTAGAGCTAAAAAACAAAGACCGTAAAAAAAGGCAGTTCGATACTTTTTAAATCTAATCAATTTAACAATTCCTGTGACAAATAGACCAAGAGCCATTAGGTAGAAGAGTAGACCGATAATTCCGTGGCGCAGTAAAATTTCAATAAATCCATTATGGCAACTTCGCGGAGCAAAACCTTGATCGAACATCAATCTATAATGCGAAGAAAAAATGACATTTGAAGTTTTGAAACCTAAACCAAATATTAAATTAATAGGTCGGTCCATAAGAAGCATAAAAGTGGCTTTCCATATATTTGTTCTCGATGAAAAAGTTAAATAATCTTTTCGAAAAACGTTAGTGTAAATAAATTTCCAAAAATTAGCAAATATGTTTGAACCCAAACGAACAAATACAATAGCGCCGACCACCAATAAACACAAAAACGCTAAGTAAGTTATTAAAAGCAGCAAGGCTTTTTTAAAGTTGCGTCTAAAATAGGCAATAATTTCATAAAAAGTATAAGAAATAAGAACGACAAAGCTAATTATTATCGTGGTTGCACAAGTCGTAAAGATGCCGTATATACAAAAATGAACCATAGAGAGATAATAAAACAAGTTGAATTTTTTTAGATTCAATATCAAAGCGCTTAAAACCGAGACCATCACGAAGTTTGCCCATAAATTTTCATTATAAAAAACGAAGTTTAATCCCTCTCCTGTGCTAGTGCCATCAAAGACCGCTTTAATGACATCAAACTCCATTACTACATCAATAATAGTGCAAACTAGAACTGCTAGAACATAGACAAAAATAAGCCATCTCAGCCATTTGTGAACGATATGGTAACGGTTAACGGCAAAAAGTATGCCATATAGCACTGCTCCTGAAATGACAACTTGTAAAGAATAGGACCATTTCTCTTTGGCGCTAAAAGAGACTGTAACCGTTGCTCCACTATCTGGATTGACGAAAGTAGGTGCTCCTTGCCACCAAATTGTCAAAATAAAAAGAAGACATAAAACGACAATGGTTGGTAAGAGAATTTTATCAAAAGTCATTTTGTTGTATTTATGTTCATAAAAATAATAAATGGCCAGTAACAAGATAGTAAATAACGATAAAATAATTGCACTATCAAGAGAAAAACCTTCTAGAGGATTATAGGAAAAAAGAGCAAAATTCTCTATCAGCAAACACGAAAATACTACAATTAACCAAAAAATAATGTATGTAAGAGTGAACTTTATTTTTCCCATATAATTTACAAATAATGAGCCACAACTGTCTCACGAGTATTATACACATAGGACAGTATTTTTCACATATTTTATATTGATATGTAGACGAGTATTTTTCTTTCTGAACATATTTTCTCAGTCATGGTATCATTTAGATATGGAAAACAAATATCAAACTCTTAAGAAAATAATTGAGGAAGCTAAACAGATTGTGGTCTTTACGGGCGCGGGAATATCTGTCCCCAGTGGCATCCCTGATTTTAGGAGCGCCGAAGGAATATATAATCAAAAAACTAAATTCAAAGTTTCACCAGAAGAAATCATTTCTCACTCATTTTTTAAAAGATATCCCGAATCATTTTATGAATTTTATAAACAAAAAATGTGCTACCCAAAAGCCGAACCAAATGTGGCGCATCGATACTTTGGCAATTTAGAAAAGAAGGGTAAAAATGTCATTGTCGTCACTCAAAATATTGATGGATTACACCAAAAGGGTGGTTCAAAAAAAGTCTATGAACTGCACGGCACTATTCATCAAAATTTTTGTACAAAATGCGGCCGTTTATATGATTTGGATAGCATTCTAAAAGCTCCTTCTATTCCTTATTGCGATCAATGTGGCGGAATCATTAAACCTAATGTTGTTTTGTACGAAGAATCCTTGGATCAAAATGTTATTTCTCTAGCGATTAATGCCATAATGACTTCTGATGTGATGATAGTAATTGGCACTTCTTTGAAAGTGTATCCCGCGGCGGGTTTTATTCGCTATTTCAAGGGACAACATTTGGTGTTGATTAACAAAGAAGCCACGCCTTTCGATAGTATGTGTAATCTCGTTTTTAACGAGGATGTAGTAAAAGTTATCGAAAAAATCAATCTATGAAAACATTAATCTTTGATTTAGATGGAACGATTCTAGATACTATTATCGATTTATCTGAGGCGGTAAATTATGCACTAGTTCATTTCAATATGCCAAAAGTAGATGTGGAGCACGTGAGAAAATCCATCGGTAATGGAACAAAGGTTCTCATTAAAAAATGCCTACCTAAAAATACTACTGATGAGATGAGAGAGAAAGTGTTCGATGTTTTTAAAGACTACTATTCAATCCATTGTTGCGACTACACAAAACCCTATCCAGAAATCGAAGAAATGCTCCTAAAATTGAAAAATGACTTCTGTCTAATCGTAGTTTCTAATAAAGATCATCCTTTAACTTTAAAAATCATTAATCGATATTTTCCTAATATTTTCGATGTTATACAAGGTTCTTATCACGACGAACCTAAAAAACCTCACCCCTATTTGATTAGTAAAATACTGATAGAAAATGATATTAAAAGAGAAGATTGTTTGTATATTGGCGATACCGACATCGATTTAGCGAGCGCGAACAACGCTGGAATAAAATATCTGCTAGTGAATTATGGATATCGAACTAAAGAAGAATTAGAAAAAATGTGCCCTAATGACACATCAATTTCTAACGTTAGTGATTTATATCAAAAAATACTTACTTGGAAGGCTTTATAATTTAGCGATTCGTCTCGCAACAAAACTCTCTATTTCATCTCTAGTCTTGTCATAAGTAAGAGCTAGTTCATCCATCAACATGTTGTGGGCGTAATTGAGCATATCAAAATCCACTGGTCCCAGTTTAATCTCCGTGTTATTTTCTCCACCAATTTTAAAATAGAAATAAATTTGGCGGGATAAATAAGCAATTTCTTTCACATCACCAGACAGCAGTTTTCTTTTGTATTCGTCTCTTCTCTGTTTGGTATTGGTATTAAATTCCTTTTTAATATTTTTCATGTATTTCAACAACTCATCAGCTTCTTTTTTTGTCATAATCGGCCTAATAATGTCGTTAGCGGAAGAAAAAGGAACATAAATTGTTTCGCCGTGATTTCCTTTAGCGCGCACCAAAAAATAATTGCATTCGTTGATGGTATTGATAGCAAATATCTTGGATAATCCTTCGCGGCAATGAATTACTGAATCGTTTACTTTAAAATCTGTCATAACACGTATATTATGCCATTTTTTTATCGATATTGTAAGAGTTTATTGTTATTTTCCTTTAATTAAAAGATGATTTTAAAGGACAAATTCGATTAAAAATAAGATTATCATTTTTCGACTCTTTATCCGTGCAGTAATAGCCGTTTCTAATAAACTGAAAACGATCCAATGGTTTGGTGTCTTTTAAGGAAGGTTCGACATATCCATTCAGCTTAATCCAAGAATGAGGATTTAGTCTTTCGATGAAACTCTTATCCTTTGTTTCTTCGGTTTTGTCAAACACTAGTGGTTCAAAATGATTAAAAGTGGCTTTTAATGCTGTCGTGGCTTCGACAAAGTGAATCGTGCCATTAGGTTTTCTTCCTTCAAAGCCAGAGCCTGATTTGGTTTCTGGATCGTAAGTGCAATGGATTTCAACAATCTGACCTTCTTCATTTTTAATCACGTTGTGGCATTTAATGAAATAGGCGTGCATCAATCGTACCTCATCGCCGACGGAGAGTCTTTTCCATTTGCGGTTAGGTTTCACTTCCATAAAATCCTCTTGTTCGATGTATAGGTATTTCCCAAAAGCAATATTGCGTGTTCCTAAGGCTTCGTTTTCCATATTGTTAGAAGCTTCTAGATATTCAATTTCATTTTCTGGATAATTGTCTATCACTACTTTCAAGGGGTTTATGACCGCCATCGGACGAGGGGCAATCAGTTTTTGTTCATCCCTTAAAAATGTATCTAAATTATCCGCTTCGGTCGTGCTGTTAATTCTCGATAACCCTGTATAGATAATAAATCTTTTAATCGCTTCAGGAGTAAAGCCTTTTCTTTTTAAACCTACAAGAGTGGGCATACGAGGATCGTCATAACCCGTGACATAGTGATTCTCCACTAATTGACGGAGATATCTCTTGCTCATCACGGTGTTAGTAATATTTAATCTACCCCATTCATATTGATGAGGGGTATGTTCTAAATCGCAGTGTTCCACAAACCAGTCGTACAAGACACGGTGATTATCATATTCTAGTGAACATAATGAATGAGTAATACCTTCAAAAGCATCTTGCAAAGGATGGGCAAAATCATACATAGGATAAATGCACCACTTGTTACCTTGACGATGGTGCTCGACATGTAAAATTCGATACATTACGGGGTCGCGCATATTGATGTTTGGCGAAGCCATATCAATTTTTGCTCTTAGTGTCTTTTCTCCTTCAGCGTATTTTCCCTCTCGCATTTCTTGGAACAACTTTAAATTTTCTTCAACTGAACGCTCACGATACGGAGAGTTTTTACCTGGTTTTTTTAATGTTCCACGATAAAGAGTCATTTCTTTAGGCGAAAGGTCATCGACGTAGGCTAAACCTTTCTTGATGAGAAGAATAGCTTTTTCATAGGTTTTTTCAAAATAATCACTCCCAAAAAATATGTTCTTAGGTTCGTAGCCAAGCCATCTTACATCTTCGATAATAGCGTCCACATATTCCTCATCTTCAGTGACAGGATTAGTGTCATCAAATCTTAGATTGGTGTACCCCCCAAACGTTTTAGCGAGTTCAAAATTATTGACGATGGCTCGCGCGTGACCGATGTGCAAATAGGCATTAGGTTCAGGAGGAAAACGAGTGACAATTTGGTCAACGCGTCCTTCTTCCAAATCCTTTTTCATGATAGTTTTGATAAAATTGCTAACTTCTTCCATAAAATCGTCCTCGAACATATTTTACTCATTAAAACAAAATCTTCAAAGAAAAGAAAAGCTCTTTTTCACAAAGAGCTCATTCTAAAATTTTCCTAAGGTTCATCAGCATATCGACAAAACGATATATATGATAGATGAAATCCCCATAATTATGTAATGAGGGTGCGATAATTTAGCGCTATGGAAGAATAAACTAGAAATTAAATAACGATAGCTGAAATAAACAATTCCCGTGATGACAGCTCCAAACCACATTGCATGGTCTGAACTTACTGCCACTGCTAATAGTTCTGCTATTATTGAACCGTAGATTATGTAATCTAATGCCTTATTTCTTGTAGCGGGCTGACCAGCACTTTCTCCACTTGGATCTTTTTCTAAGATGACAAAAATCGCGAAAACTGCGAAAATTAACAAACTAACTACGCAAAGAATAACAGGAATATAATAGGGAAGACCGCCATGTTCAACAATATCAAATTCATATGAGGAAGGATCTAGAACATAAGAATATGAAAATGTTTGAACCATTCCATTTGCGCCGATAATACTTGGAGACAATAAAACCCAAGTTGTGTACGGGCTGGTATTTGAAATATTGAATAGACCATAGCCAATCAGGGAGAAAAATGTTTGTGCCGCCATATTTAAGACAAGCGCGGATAGAACCGTATTAGTTAAAGAAGTAAAGAAACAAGATTGAAAATAAACTCCACTGATGGTTAATAAACCAATGCCATAAGTAGCAAGTAGCATTAAGGGATTATATGTTGCCCGATTTATAGTAATTGCTTGGGAAATTTCTGCTTTAAAAACGTCTTTTGTCGCTGGTGAACAATAGTAGAGTATTGTTATCAAGGTGAACCCCAAAATAAATACAGTAGTATATATTGCTAACACTATGCCTAATCCCGTTAGAAGACGGATATTTTTCAATCTTTTTGGAGCAAAAGGTAATTGATAATATGTATCGCACCTTTGAATCTTAAAACGATACGAATACACAAAAATGGGCATAACTAAAGCAAATATACTGATAGGTATCGATAAATAAACAAAATCAAACGTTATTTTCATGTAAATAGGAATTAAAGTGTCAAAAATATCACCGTAGTAGTATGGATCTTTATATATTTCGACATTCAAACAATGGGTAATAAACAAAGCCAAAGAAGTAAGACCAAAAACAGCGGTGATAGGAAGCCACTCTTTAAAAACTAATCTTTTAATGTATTTAGTTATCATTTTCTTGCCTCTTTTCTGCCACCATCATTTGTAACATGACTATTTCATTTGCGTCTATCGCAATATTTTCCAGCAATTTGGGTTTCAATTTTTTTAAAACTTTTTGCACATCTATTTTGTTTTTAGTGTCGATAACAAACGTGGTCATCGAACCAACTTTTCGATAAGAAATAACTTCTAAACCGAGTTTCTTTAAAACATCTTCATCACACGGTAGAGAGAAAATGCCTTGATACTTTTCAAAGGTTGCACCCATATGTTCTAAAGAATCATCGCTCTGCAATTTTCCTTCGTGAATAACGATAAACTTATCGACAAGTTTTTCTAATGCGTAAATGTTGTGTGTGGAGATTACGATAGTTTTATTTTTTTGATCGTACATCTTCAATAGTTCGTCTTTAATCTTCTCCATGACCACTGGATCTAGCCCATCAAAAGCTTCGTCTAGTAGCAAGATGTCGCATTCAGTCGATAATGCAAGAGCGATAAAGGCTTGTCTACGCATGCCTTTTGAAAAAGTTGAAACTCTTTTGTCTTCTGGTAAATCAAACTTCCTTATTAATGACCAAAATTTTTCGTAATCAATTTGATAAAAAGTGGCATAAAAAGATAACATGGCCGCTAGATTGCTTCTAGCCGGAACATAAGGATCGTCTGGTAAGAAGAAAATTTTTTCTTTGGCTTCTTTTGTAATCGGTAGATATGAATCAACCAATATTTCGCCTTCATCGAGATATTCGACACCGCTGATTAGGCGAAAAAGAGTTGATTTACCCGCGCCGTTCTGACCAACTAAACCGATTAAACCTTTATCGATTTTTAAACTTAAGTTGGCGATAGCCTCAACTTTATCAAACCTTTTAGTGGCATTCATTATTTCAATCATAACGAATCCTCCGTTTTTTCTAAGACTCTTATAATGTCTTCTTTTTTAAATCCTGCTTCTTTTATTTCATTAAGCATTTGCAACAAACGCTCTTCTCGACTTTTCTTTTTCTTAATCTTATTGATGATATTGCCTTTACCCATAATAGGTGTAATGTATCCTTCGCTCGTTAATAAGGAAAAGGCTTTCTGCACAGTGTTAGGATTGACTCCTTTGAGCAGAGAAACTTCTCTTACCGAAGGCATATATTCGCCCGCCTTTAAAACACCAGTATCAATGAGCCTCTGATAGTAGAGTTTAATTTGAACAAAAAGAGGAACGTTTGCAACGAATTTCATAACTGTATTAAGTGTACTAACTGTATTAAGTGTTTGTCAAGAAAAATGAATAATACTTTAGATTCAAAAAAAGAACCTAGAGGATAAGTTCTTATTTGTTAGGTTTTTGGTGGATCCGACGAGGATCGAACTCGCTACCTCCTCCATGCCATGGAGGCGCTCTCCCAGGTGAGCTACGGACCCAACAGCGCTATTAATTATACAATAATTAGCGGACTAAACAATATTTTTTCAATTTAAATTTAAAAGCCCAGACTTAGTTGCGTTCTTAACACTAACTTTTTTTATTTAGTGAGATAAAAAGTTCTTACTAATTTTAGAACGTAATTTAAATAAAATGAACATTTTTGGCGCGCTTGAAACGATTCGAACGTTCGACTTCTTCCTTAGGAGGGAAGCGCTCTGTCCAGCTGAGCTACAAGCGCATAGAAGCATTTTACTATAGATTTTAAAAGGTAGTGACCATAATTTTACTCGTCGTAACCATTAGGATTTTGAGATTGCCACCTCCACGAATCGCGACAAGCATCTTCAATATTCAGTTTTGTTTTAAAGTTCATTTCTTTATAGGCCTTGCTGACTTCTGCATAGTTTTCATCGACATCACCTGGACGCCTGTTGCAGATTATGTAAGGAATTTTAATATGATTAGCTTTTTCAAAAGCATGGACAAGTTCTAAAACACTTGTTCCTTTACCGGTGCCGAGATTATAAATTACTAAACCTGGTTTTTCTTCTAGCTTCTTAAGAGCGCATAAGTGACCATAAGCTAAATCCACGACGTGAATATAATCTCTTACTCCCGTACCATCGACTGTCTTGTAGTCGTTCCCATAAACATTTAGATGTGGACGTTTACCGATGGCTACTTGAGTAATATAAGGCATTAGGTTATTGGGGATACCTTGAGGATCTTCGCCGATTAGGCCACTGACATGGGCACCGATAGGATTAAAGTAACGGAGGATAGCGATGTTAGCGTCCGGATGACTTTTAGAGTAATTCATCAAATGATATTCGATTTCTAATTTTGTTTGTCCATAAGGATTAGTGCAGCCTCCCACTTTATCGCTTTCTTTAAGAGGGACATGCTCAGGAATGCCGTAGACGGTGGCACTGCTAGAAAAGACAATATTTTTGACGTCATATTTATCCATTAGTTCTAATAAAACCTTGCTACCCCCGATGTTGTTATCAAAATATAGTTGAGGTTTTTCTACTGATTCAGCGACGCTTTTAAGACCCGCGAAATGGATGATGTCCGTGATTTTTTCTTTAGCAAATATCTGTTCCATCTTATCTAAATCGCAGACATCGACTTCATAAAATTTTGGTTTCTTATTCGTAATTTGGTAAATGCGATTTAAAACTTCTGGTTTAGAATTAGTGTAATTATCGACAATGATCACTTTGTAGCCGCTGTTTAATAATTCTACGACTGTGTGAGAACCGATATATCCTGTTCCGCCTGTAACTAAAATAGCCATTCATTTTTCCTCCAATTTTTTAAGTAGTAATTCTTTTGTTTTAATGGGGTCTACATTGTTGTTAGTCCTTTTATATATCTTTCCAATAATATAGTTTAGAGATTTATCTTTGCCCAGGCGATAATCTTGTATCGCTTTATCACATTCTAACAAAACTTCATCGATGATTTCAGATAATTGTTCATCGCTTGTTTTAAGAGAATAGCCACCACTATTATATATTTCTTTTAAGGATTTATTCGCTAATAATTCGTCGTAGATAGCGGAGACCTGGGTAAAGGTCAGCTTTTCTTCTTGGTAAAAAAGCAACAAATCGATAGTATCTTTTTCAATTTTTTTGACTTTATTCACCCCATATTTTTTAATAGACGCTTGTATTTTACCAATTAATAGATTCGAAGATATTTCGGTAGTAACTCCGTTTTTTACTAACTTTAAAAATAGTTTCTTCAAATAGGGGGAACGAGAAATAATGGTTTTATCTTCTAGTTTTAAAGGATAGTTTTCTAGAGGGTCTTTCTTTTCTGGAGTATTGAGGGCTTCTAAAATAAATTTTTTACTTAACTTAATGGGAGCGATATTAGCATCGACAAAATAATGGTAATCTTTTTTAGTTTTCTTATAGCGCATGAAGACTGTCATATTCTGTGTTTCGTCATATCTTCTAGTTTCTGGTTGTAATCGTTCTCCGCTTTCTAAAAGTTGTTTTTGTCTTTTTATTTCCGCATCGATAGCGCGCCTGATGTTTTTAAAGCCATTGAGATTCTTTAGTTCAACAGCCACCCCTATTTCGTTGCTATCTTCTTTTTGCAAAGATATGTTGACATCCACCCGTAATGTCCCTTCTTGCAATTTGTTATTGGTCACTTTGAGTTTAGTAGCCAGCCTATTGATTTGCCTGACAAATTGTTCGGCTTCTTTACCGCTTCTAATATCGGGAGCGGTGACAATCTCAATTAAGCCAATCCCTGCCCGATTGAAATCTAATAATGTTTCATTTTCTAGATGGATTTGTTTAGCGGTATCTTCTTCTAAATGCAAGCGATTAATGCGAATCTTTTTTTCTCCTTTTGGAGTAGAAATAGTTAAATAGCCCTCTCTTCCTAGAGGATTAAAAAACTGAGTTAATTGATAGCCTTTTGCTAGGTCGCTATAAAAATAATTTTTGCGGTCAAAAGAAACAACATTATTAATTTTCATATGAAGAGCATTCGCCATCCTCAAAGCGGAAACCACACAGCTTTTATTGACCGAAGGCATAGCGCCAGGAAAAGCCATATCAAGAGGAGAAACTTGACTGTTAGGTTTTTTGCCAAACGAAATGGGAGCATAAGAAAATAACTTGGTTTTGCTCAACAACTGCATATGTATTTCTAATCCCACAACTGCTAGATAACTCATCTTATTTCTCCGGTAATAAATTCTTTAATCCCGTCACGTCTTCCACTATTTTGGCAATTTGAAGGACGGTGGCGTCTTTAAAAATCGCTCCGGTTAGATTGACACCAAAAGGCATTCCATTTTTAAAACCCAAAGGTAAAGTTAAAGAAGGGTATCCTCCTAAATTACCCATCGCTAAATAGTTCTCGGCAATATTAGCGTCCCTATCAAATGATTTAGTGGGAACGTCTTCGCCAAAGGGTTTAGCGATTGTGGGAGAAGCCAGCAAATATATAGCATCGCACTGTTTTAAGATATCGTTAAGGGCGTTAACAATAACTCTTCGACTTCGAAGCGCTCGTAAATATATTTCTTGTTGGTTTTCTTCTAGTAAGGAAAGACCGCCGATAACAAAGCGTCTTTTAATACGGTTAGAAAAGCCAGTCGTTCTCACTTTGTAAAGCATCTCTTCGTAACTATCGCCCATTAGGTGCATACCGAATTTAATGCCATCGAGATTAGCGTTATTGCTCGTCGCTTCAGCGCTAGAAATAATATAGTAAGTCGGATAGATGGCTTTAGCGATTCTGCTATCGAGCGAAAAACGTTTAATAATCAGGCCTTTTTTCTTTAATTCCTCTAAACTGTTTTCAAAAGCATTTCTAATACCCGTGTCGCTTATTTCGCTATATATTTCCTCAATTATTCCCAAAATAAAGGGGGGCTTTTTATCGATGTTTTTTACATAATCAATCTTTTTCTCTTTCGCGGAAGTCATGTCTTTTTTATCATGTCCAGCGAGGAGATTTAATAGATGAGCGCTATCGATAACATTTCTCGTAAAATAAGCCACCGTATCTAAAGAAGGAGCAAAAGGAAATAGGCCAAAGCGGGAAATTAAACCCCAGGTCGGTTTGAATCCCACTAAACCTCCGTAAGAGGCGGGTTTTCTCACGCTATCTCCGGTATCTGAACCAATGGAAAAAGGGACGATTCCACTCGCACAACTCGCGGCGGATCCACAAGAAGAACCACCCATCATCCGAGTTTGACTTTTATCCCAAGGATTGAAAGTTTTACCTTTATGACCACTGGAACCCGTTCCTCCCATCGCTAGTTCATCTAGAGTAGTTTTAGCGATAAGTACGGCTTTAGCGTTTAATAGTTTCTGATAAACTTCTGAAGAAAAAACTGGAACATATCCTTCTAGTAATTTAGAGGAAGCGCATGTCGGAATACCCTTCGTGGAAAAATTATCTTTAATGGTAAAAGGAACGCCCCAAAAAATATTATCGTCTTCCGGTTCTTCGTTAGATAATTGCTCCGCTAAGTGGAGAGCTTCTTTTTCTAAGACGTATTCAAAGGCGTTATTTTTATCGGCTCTAATTAACGCTAGAGCTTGTTTAGTTAATTCTAAGGGAGTGACTTCTTTACTAACTAAAGCCTGATGAATTTCCGTAAGTGATAAAGATAGGTAGTTCATTATTTCACCACCTTAGGAATAACTATGTGTCCATCTCTAACGTTTTCAGCGTTTTTTAAAGCCTCTTCCAAAGATAAAGACGAGGAGGGAGAATCTTCTCTTAACTCTCCAAAAATCTCGTAGGGAAAAACCATCGGCTCCACTTCATCAACGCCGGGGATGATTTGTATATTTTTAGTAGCCTCAAAAATATCCTCATACTCTTCGCTCAATATTCGAAGTTGTTCTTCATCGATATCGAACATCAGATTATGCGCGGTTTCTAACAATGTTTCTTTGCTTACTTTTTTCATTCTAATAACGCTAAAAAATCTTCTTCATTAAGAACAGTAATCCCTAGTTCATGAGCTCTATCGAGTTTGCTTCCCGCTTCTATTCCCGCGATGACAATATCCGTGGCTTTGCTGACTGAGCCAGTAACTTTTGCCCCTAAATTTTCTAAAATTGTCGTTGCCTCTTTTCGGCCATATTTATTTAAGGTCCCTGTTAATACCACAGTTTTTCCTGAAAAATATGAGTCGGCCGCACTCGAAGTGGAACCGAGATAAGTCAAGTTGATATTTCGTTCTTTTAAGCCGTTGATAATGGCGAGATTTCTTTCGTCCGAAAAGAAATTAACAATCGAAGAAGCAACTACTGGACCGACATCTGGTATTTCTAAGAGTTGCTCGGTAGTGGCCGAAATTAAGTTTTCGATATTTTCAAATTTTCTCGCTAAAGTTTTCGCGGTTTTGGCGCCGACTTCTTTAATTCCTAAACCAAACAAAACCTTTTCAAGAGAATTGCCTTTGCTCTTTTCAATCGCCCCTAACAAATTATCGATGGACTTACTCTGCCATCCGTCAAGAGCGATAACCTCTTCTCGATATTGAGATAAGTCGTAGATTTCCACGATGTTTTTAAAAAATCCTTGATTGAAAAATTGTTCAGCCACTCGTTCACCTAAACCTTCAATATCCATAGCTTCTCGAGACGCAAAATGAATAATGCTTTCGACTTGTCGAGCTTCGCAAAATGGATTGAGACAAAAATGCATCGCTTCTTTTCTTTCTAATAACGAACCGCACACTGGACAATTAGTAATCATCGTAAAAGGTAATTCTTCCCCAGATCTTCTTTCGATGAGAGGTCTAACGACTTCGGGAATGATATCTCCCGCTTTACGGACGACGACATAATCTCCAATTTTTAAACCTTTATCGAGTATAAAATCTTCGTTGTGAAGGGTCGCTCTTTGAACGAGACTACCCGCCACTCTTACTGGTTCTAATACAGCATTTGGGGTAATCTTACCTGTCCTTCCGACGGTGAAGATAATGTCTTCTAATTTAGTAACGACTTCTTCTGGTGGAAATTTATAAGCGATAGCCCAACGTGGGGTCTTAGCCGTGTAACCCAATTTATCGTATAAGGACATATCATCGACTTTAATGACAATTCCATCGGTGTCGTAAGAGAGACTTTCTCTTTTTTTTGTATATTCATTGATGTAGTCCAACACTTCTTCAATGCCAGAGCAAAGCCTTCTTTCGGGAGAAACCTTAAAGCCGAGCGACGCCGCCATTTCTAGAGCTTTAGAATGGTAACGAACACCAAAATCACTGGAGTTGACAAAGTAATACCAATAGGCATCTAACCCCCGACTAGCGGCGACAGTGCTGTCGAGTTGACGGATGCTCCCCGCTGCGGCGTTTCTAGTATTCGCAAAAAGAGGTTCGCCTGCTAATGCTCTTTCTCTATTGAGTCTTTCTAATGTTTTTTTGCTCATAAAAACTTCACCGCGTATTTCAAAATCTTCCAAAATATTGATGCGAGAAGGAATCGATTTAATAGTAAGCACATTCGCGGTAACATCTTCTCCGATTACCCCATTGCCTCGAGTGGCGGCGTATTGCAATGAACCGCGGTAGACTAAAGACATCCCTAATCCGTCGATTTTCATTTCCGCCATATAGGTCACTTTGTCTAGACCTGATATTTCTCTAACCTTTTTATCAAAATCTCTTAAATCGTCTTCGTTAAAAGCATTGGCTAAAGAAAGCATTGTTCTTTTATGGGTAACTTCTTTAAATTTATCTTGGACGAGACCTCCCACTCTCTGCGAAGGAGACAAAGGAGAACGCAAATCGGGATTTTCCTTTTCAAGCAATATTAACTCTTGCATCAAGCGATCGTATTCTACATCATCCACGGAAGGGTTGTCTAAAACGTAGTATTCGTAATTATACTTTTCTAATAGAGATCTGATTTGTTCGATTCTTTCTTTAGCGTTCATTTTTAGTGACCTCCCTTAGAAAGACTGGGATGTGTTCCGAGCATAGATTTTTTACCATGTTCATCGAAATTAACAGTAATGATATCATCGCCTTCTAAAGCGATAACTACACCACGTCCTAACTTTTTATGTTTGACAATATCGCCAACACGCCACTCTTTAACGTCGTTTCTACGCTCTTCAAAAACTGTTCTTTTTGGAGCTTCCTCATCGAACGATAAGTGGTCGCCGTCGTCAAAATGATAAGACTTAGGTTTTCGTTCTTTTCTAGTTCTTTCAAAAATGCTTTCTCCGGTAGTGAGAATATCATTCCCTGATTCTTTCAAGAACTGCGAGGGGATTAGTTCGCCTTGTAAGACATAGGAATAATCGCAAGTAAAAGTCAAATACAGTTTTCTTTTGGCTCTCGTCATAGCGACGTAGGCCAAACGTCTTTCTTCTTCTAACGCGGAATATCCCCCTTCGATTAATGCGCGATTATTAGGTAAGACACCTTGATTTAAACGGACTAAAAAGACGACGGGAAACTCTAACCCTTTCGCAGTGTGAATCGTCATTAGAGTCACATAATCCCCATCGATAATTTCATCTTGTGAGGACAATAAAGCGATATTTTGCAAGTATTCATCGAATGTCGATTCGGGATTACTTTTTAAATAGTGACGGATGTCTTCAAATAGAGCTCTCACATTCTCAACGCGTTCCTCAGCATCCTCTTCTTTTTGAAGGTATTCTTGATAGCCCACTGACCAAATCATATCTTCTAAAATTTTAGAAAATACTTCTTCATTTTTATCGATATCTTTTTTAGCTATTTCGATACACGTCACCATGGTTTTTAAAGAATTGAGGAGACGAGAGGCGATTTTTGAATCCCCAGGATTAACATCTCTAACATATTCGTAAAGCGATTGTTGATGTTCGTTTGCTTCGGCTTTTAAAAGCGCTTCTGTAACTTCACCAATCCCCCGTTTTGGAACATTGATAATCCGACTAAAAGAAATGTCGTCTTTGGTATTGACAATCAAACGAAAATAAGCGAGGACATCTTTAATTTCACGGCGTTGATAAAATTTCGTTCCCCCATAGATTTTATAAGGTATTTGACGGATAGTTAAAGCCGCCTCAAAGTCCATAGTAACGTAATTTGAGCGATACAAAATTACGATGTCTCTTAGTAGACATTTCTCACGATCCTTTAATTTAGCAATTTCTCGCGCCACATAGTCGGCTTCCCCCCGTCCAGAAGGAGAAGAATGAACGTTGATTACTTCTCCACTTTCTTGTTCAGTGTATAGGTTTTTGGGCACTCTTAATTTGTTGTGAGCAATGAGTTTATTTGCGGAATTTAAAATAGATTGTGTGCTGCGATAATTGCGTTCGAGTACGATGGTTTCCATATCAAGAAAACGCTTATTCAAATCCAAAATGATGTTCTGATTAGCACCTCTCCACGTATAGATGGTTTGATCAGGGTCTCCGACAACGTACAAAGAAGCCGAAGGTTTTTTTAAAAAGTTAATCATCTTATATTCGATGTTGTTAGTGTCTTGAAATTCATCGATAAGAATGTGATCAATTCGATCTTGCCACTTACTTCTAATCTGAGGATAGTTCTCTAAAATCAAGTTGGTTTGAAGCAGCAGATCATCGAAATCTAAAGAGCGGTTTTTGTATTTTTCCTCTTCATAAATCTGGTAGATTTCAAGACATGTTTTTTCGTCTTCAAAAGCCGGTCTAATAATTTTGATATCGCTAGGATATTTTTCCAACATCTTTTGACGACCGATATAAGCCAAGGCCACATTCACAATTTTATCGCTTCTTTTATAGCCAAGAGTGGCGGCGATATCTTTTACTAATTTGATTTGATCTTCTTCGTCGAGAATAGAAAAAGAACTAGGGAAGCCTAGGATAGAAATTTCTCTTCTTAAAAAGTTAGCCGCAAAACTGTGGAATGTTCTAATCGTTAAATCATTAGCGACTTCAGGAATCATATTCAAAATACGACTTTTCATTTCACTCGCCGCTTTGTTAGTAAAAGTAAAGGCCAGTATTTTCCACGGTAAAACATCTTTCTCACTAATTAAATAAGAAATGCGATAGGTTAAAACACGGGTTTTTCCACTGCCCGCACCGGCAATAACGCGAACGTGCTGTGACGGAGTGGTGACCGCTAGATATTGATTTTCGTTTAAATTTTCTCGATAATTCATATACTGTTGATAATATATTATCAAAAAAGGCGTGGCTCTGCAACGATATTCAATTAATTAGACGTTTTTCATTTAACAAGGTCAAACAGTGGTCTTTACCCGCGACATTGCACACAATATACCCCTCATATATTTCAATCAAGGTGGGGACTCCGAGAATAGATACCTCCTCAATTTCACTTGCCCCATAACTAGATTCCACATCGCTAGTTATAGGGATATCATTTTGAGAATTTTTTATATCGATAAAATACATAGGAACGATATCATCTAAAGCAAAAGCGATGACTTCATCCTTAATCTCTCGACAATTTTCGCAAGTGTGGGAATAAAAGAAAACTAAATAATGGTCTTCAGAAGGAATGAATAATTGTTCCCAAGTAATTTGCTGTTCGTTGACTATATCAATTTCACTTTGGCTCCTTACGGAGCTCTCCCCTACTTGTCCCGGCGAACAAGAGAGCAGTGTTGCCATCATCAGAACTGGCAACATCGTAGATTTGATATGCATAAAACTAGTATATAAGTATTTGTGATTATTTTCACAAAAAAATGTAAAATATTGTTATGGCGATTCTTAAAAAGAAAACGACGATTGTCAGCAATATGACCTATATGGCCGTCATGTCGGCTATCAACCTTATTTTTATCATCTTGGCCACTTATTTACCGATCTCCATCTTGCTCTTAATCATCATTTTGCCTTTAGTGAGTTCTATCGTCGCTTATTATTGTTTAAAAAGACTATACATAGTGTACGCCCTTGCGAGCATCGGCTTATGCTTAATATTCAATATTTCTGATACGATTTTTTATATAGTTCCCGCGGTGATTACCGGTTTCTTTGTGGGCTTGATGCTAGAATATAAAACCAATCCTTTTTGGATGATACTAGTTTCAAGTGTCATTCAAGCTTTTTTAACATATCTCTTCATTCCTTTAATAAACTTAATTGGTAGCACCGATTTTGTTTTTTCTGTTTTAGCGATTTTCAAATTGCAAGATTTTGCTTATAGAGAGGAAATTACCCATTTATTTATTTATCTAATTTCTCTTGCTCAAAGCATTTTGAGTATTTTTGTTTTACTTAGTGAAATCGGTAAAATCGGTATCAAAATACAGACACGGGTCTCTTCTTTTATGCCGTATATCGCTGGTTTACTAATTTGCCTAATCCTTTCATTTTCGTTCGCATTATTTAACAGTTCTTATTGTTTTGTGTTTACCGCTATTTCGTTTTATTTTGCTTTCTTTTTATTGTTTGATTTGCTGATGTCTCAAAAGAAGTCCTTCTATATCTTAATTGCCGTAACTTTAATCCTTTCCTTTTTCAGTTTTGTTTTTACCTATAAACATATTGCCGAACCCTATGGTTTTCTTTTGTTTGGTTTGTTTTCTTTTTCTACTGCGGTAGTGAGTTTCGTAAAAAATTATTTACTATGTTTGCACCAATAAACTAAAATAGTAATACTTATGGTCGATTTATTAAAAATGTTTGGAAAGGGCATATTGTATGTCATAGGATTACCTTTCTTTATCGTGGCCCTATTGCTATTTGCCGCATTTGGCTTAATCGCATTTATTTTTCAATTGCTCCTTTCTATTTTTTATTTCTTCACCGGTCAAAAATTCTTTCCTGAATTACCCGAGGATAAAAAATTAAGGCAGATGCGCGCTAAAGCTAACGAAAAAACTCTCGCTTCTCCTTCTTACTCTTACCCCCACGTTAACCCCGACGTTTTAGAGAATAGAAAAAAATAAAACCGCGAATAAAAAACCATAAAACAACTGGAGAAAACAATGAAAACCTTATTCTTACTCAGCTTGACAGAAAATGATAAGAGATTGATTATCGGCATTACCATTGCCATAATTTTGGTTTTTGTCATCATCGGTTTAATCGGTTCTCTCGTCGTTAAAACCATGAAATTTCAAGGGAGAAAATGCGATACCTTGATTAGCGACGTCGTCATAAATAGAATTGTGACCAACCCTCGACAACTAAGGAAATATGCCAGAAAGAAAAATCTCCGTTATTTTATTAAGCAAGCGTGGTTGCCTTTAATATTTATATTGATAGGCTTCAGCGCTCTAGCTATTCACAACTATCGAAATGGGGGAGATTGGACATATAATCCTTTTAATACGGTCGATGGCTTTGGCACTTTAGTTTACACTTGGGATTTTTCTGATCCAGAGATTTACTCTAATATCTTCGGAGTGACAGTCTTATCGGATTGGCCGAAAGTTTCTAACGAACCTCATTTTGTCATGGAAGCGATTTATTCTTATGTTTTTGTCGTCTTCAGTTTTATTGGTTTATTATGGTATCTAATCGTTTCTCAAGGCTATTTAGCGAGAACACTGCGAGCGATAGAGTTATCGAAAAAAGTCTTCGAAAAAAGTCTTGAAAACTTTAATCAAAATACTCTGCCTCCTAATCCTGATTCTCTTCAACAGTAAAAAACCCTTGGGCAAGGGTCTTTTATTTTGCACTCAAGGTAATGATTATCATTACTATTTCATAGACGAGGTAGCCAAATAAAATCAAATTCAAAGATATCAAAAACCAGAGCATGCGGTTTTTAAAACGTATCTTTCGCGTATTCTTTTCTACCTGAGCTACTTCTTCAATCATCAGTTCTCCTAATATTTAATAGTTTTGGACGTCCGCGGATAAGCTTGGACATCGCGAATGTTTTGCATACCAGTAATATACATTAACAAGCGATCAAAACCAATACCAAAGCCTGAATGCTTACATCCACCATATCTTCTAGTATCAAGATACCAATCTAATTCTTTATTGTTGCCAAGTTTTTTCATCTTTTCTAACAAAACCTCGTAGCGTTCCTCTCTTTGAGATCCTCCGACTAGCTCCCCTACGACTGGCACAAGTAAGTCGCAAGCCGCGACAGTTTTGCCATCATCATTTTCGCGCATGTAAAATGCTTTGATTTCTCTAGGGTAATTGATGAGAAAAAGAGGACCTTTAACTACCTTCTCAGTCAAATATCTTTCGTGTTCACTCTGTAAATCTAAGCCCCAGAAAATATTCTTGTTTTCAAAAGGATAACCATCTTTTGCAGCTTTTTGTAAAATTTCAATAGCTTCAGTATAGGTCATTTTCTTAAATTCGCTTTCGACGATATGATTTAATCTTTCAATCAAAGTTTTATCGATCACGGTGTTAAAAAATTCCATCTCATCTGGACAAGCCGCTAGGACGTAGTTGATGCAATACTTAATGCAATCTTCAATGACTTGCATATTGTCATCTAAATCGGCGAACGCCATCTCTGGTTCAATCATCCAAAATTCAGAAGCGTGTCGAATGGTATTGGAGTGTTCCGCTCTAAAGGTGGGACCAAAGGTGTAGACGTTTCTAAAAGCTAGAGCAAAGGGTTCAACGTGCAGTTGACCAGTCACGGTTAAATTAACTCTTCTACCATAAAATGAATTGGGATCTTCAGTATCGTGGGTCACTACGTCAAAAACGTTGCCCGCTCCTTCACCATCGTTCGTAGTAATTAATGGAGTGTGAACGTAAATAAAACCATTGCTTTGAAAAAACTCGTGAATAGCAAAAGAAAGAACACTCCTAAGACGAAACACGGCTTGAAAAGTATTAGCTCTCGGTCGAACATGGGCTACTTCTCTTAAAAACTCAAAGGAATGGCGTTTCTTTTGCAAAGGATAGTCATCAGCGACATCTCCTTCAAGTTCACAATCTTCGACATGGATTTCAAAAGGTTGTTTATTTTCTGGCGTCAAAATGAGTTTGCCAATAACTCTAATCGCCGAACCAGTTTTTAGCGAAGTTAAAAGGTCATGGTTTTTACTTTTTTCGCTATACACCAACTGGACGCTTCTAAAATAAGTGCCGTCATTAAATTCGATAAAACCAATTGAACCGCTATCGCGATTGGTTCTCACCCAACCTTCTAGTTCTAAAACATCCAGAGATTGGATTTCTTCTTGTTCGCCATATAAGACGATATCATATAGGTCAAAATTTGTAATTTTTACTGGTTCCATAAAACGCTCCTCACCAAATATTATAAAGATTTAAAGTTTTAAATCACTTTAATTTTGAAATTCTCTCCATTTTTCGATTGACCAATTGCAATCTGCACCTATGTCTAAGGAAGCGAAGACTTTCATTTCGAATAAGCGCTCCGCTACTTTGGCAATCATCGCTGCATTATCGGTGCAACACCATAAAGGCGGAATCACCAGATTGACATTTAATTTTTTGCATTCATTTTGCATTTGTTCTCTTAAATACGAATTAGCGGAAACTCCACCCGCTAGGACCACTTGTCTAACATCGAATTCTTTAACGGCTTTAACTACTTTTTGAACGATGATGCCAATAGCGACATCTTGAAAGCTACGGCATAAATCCGCAATTCTTATCTCTTCGCCGCGTTGTTCTAAATTATGAACAAGATTTATTATGTTAGTCTTTAAGCCCGAAAAAGAAACATCATAAGTATCTTGTCCTACTAAGGGTTTAGGTAGGTTATAAGTGTGCTTTCCTTCTTTAGCTAATTTATCGATGGGCACTCCCCCTGGATAAGGTAAGCCAAGGACCCGTGCTACTTTGTCGTAACTCTCTCCAATTGCGTCGTCTCTAGTTTCGCCAATGACCGTAAAATCCATATGATCTTTCATCAAGACTAATTGGCTATTACCCCCTGAAACCACCACCGCTAGAAGGGGGAATATCAATTCTTCATTATATTCGTTCGCGTAGATATGCGCCGCGAGATGGTGAACGGGGATAAGAGGCTTGTCATACAGCATGGCTAAAGTTTTCGCACATTGCATACCGACATGTAAAGCGCCGATTAAACCTGGCCCTCTCGTAACGGCAAAAGCTTCGACATCTTCGAGTTTAATATTAGCCTTTTCCACGGCTTCTTTTAAAACAAAACCGATGTTTTCACAGTGCAGTCTCGAAGCTATCTCTGGCATGACACCTCCATATTTTTGATGGACTTCTACTTGTGAATTAATGACATTAGAAAGAAGTTTGCCATCTTTTGTAATGGCCACGCTCGTTTCATCACAAC
>DURD01000005.1 GCA_012837435.1 Erysipelotrichaceae bacterium | reverse complement strand
TATAATTTCTTTCGTGTGATACAATATCCATGGAGTCCTCCTTATTAATTTGTGGTTAAATTAATTATAAGCAAGGACTCTATTTTAATCTTTAATTTAGTCTCACATCATTTGAATTAGTACATTTTATTAAAAAACATTATTCGTTTTCGATAAGAATAAAATCAGTTTTTTTCAATTGTGTCTTAACAATTTCTTCGATTAGAGAGAAAACTAGCATGAAAAGAATGGCAATTAAAGCGTAAGCAAAGATGGTGGACATATCTGAAGGATTCTCGTATCTCGCATATTGAATAGCGCTTCCTAGTCCATTTTTGGTGTATCCCGTCAGAACTTCCGCCATAATCTCTATCTTAAATGATAGAGCAAAACTCGAAACCATCCCGACGATAATATAAGGTAAAGCTAAAGGCAACTTGATATAAAAGATAGTTTTTAAATAAGAAGCCCCATCGATCTTCGAAGCTTGAATGGTTTGCCTATCGACATTGTTAATGCCATTAGCAATCGCTTCATATAAGATGGGAAAACAGATAAGCATCACGACAAATATCGGAGCGTCCTTAGGGGCAAAAAGCACAATAAATAGAAAGACTAACGCCACCGTAGGAACACTTTTAAGCGTGACCATTAAGGGCTTTAAAAAATAGTAAAAAGAAGGATGATTGCCGGCTAAAATACCGAATATTAAAGCAAAAACAAAGGAAGATAAAAATCCGATTCCCATCCTCAGTAAGGTGTGTAATAAGCACGTGTACGTATAAGGCTCAACGAGTAAAACAAGCAAGCGATTAAACGTCAAAACAGGCGAAGGAAAAATACTACCATTTTTATCGACCAGTAAAGAAATCAAAAACCAAATTACTAATAGAGAGATGGTGCCTAAAGCAAATAGGACAAATTTATTAGTAATAAATCTCTTCATCGGTTTCCTCAATATTAAATAACGCTAAAAATGTATCGATATCCGCTTTATTTTCTTTCGCGGCTTTATAGCCTAAACCCATGCCGTTATTATTTCTTAAAACTGCTTCCGCCATAGTTGCTGATACTCCAAAAAGCGTTTGAGGTTCATGAGCTTTATTCATTCCTTCACTTAATAAGGAAGGGTTAGCGATGACGTTTTCAATGTCTTTTTTTAAAGAAGAAAGGAAACTATCAACCGTTACTTTTGCTAAAGTGTTTTTTACAAAAAGAGAAGCTTGGAATATTTCGTGATTGTTAGATCTAAGGCGGTACTCTTCTTGCAAATTAGCGTAAATACTAACGCTTTCTTTACTACTTTTAACAATTGAATAAGCTGGTTCAGCAATTAGAACATAATTAGCCACTAAAGTATTTCCCGTTTCTTCATCAGTGAATGTTCCAGCTTTCAAAGCTCTAGAAGCATCGCTTACGGCATTAACATAATAAATGCCATCGTCAAGGGTATTTCCATAGATATAATGAAATAATCTATCGGGAACATTATTCTTTTGAAACAAGACGATGTTATCATTTGCATCCATGACATTGTCTTGATCATTATTCAAAGACGCTACATAAAAGTTACCAAATGTTAAAGTTGCTGCGATTAAGTATGGAGCATGTGCAGTCGTAATAGTTTTCACTCCAACGTTAGTGGGCAAAACCACCACATCTTTTTGTCCAGCGGACATAATAGCGGTAATGTTCGATGGATCAGTATTAGTCTCAAAGTTATTTAGTTCTCCATAATTATAAAACGCTAGAGCGGGAGCACCCGTCGGCGCAATGATACTTAAGGATGAACGATTAAAAGTCTCTAGACTAGAATTTTGATTAAGGGAACTAGCATTGTTATGGTGACAAGCCACAAGAACTAAGCCTAATAAGGTTATAACTTTAAATTTGTTTTTCATAGATTTTTATTCCTCATGTTGTAATTATATAATAGTGAACTATAATAATATGTGACGGGAATCACACATTTATTATGAAAGTACCGATTTTAAACGTTTTAAACAAAAAAGAGCATCAATTAGTGAAAGGTTTTCAAATTGAAAAAAATCGCATCATTAATCATGAAGGAGATGTTTGTGAAAACATCGGCATCGTGGTTTCTGGAAAAGTTGAAATTGTTTCTTATTCCTTTGAAGGCAAAGAAATCTTGATTAACTCTTTAAAAGCGGGAGAAATATTTGGCAATAACTTAATTTTTTCCAGCGAACCAATCTATCGTGGAGACGTTATCGCTAAAGAAAAATGCGTCATCGCTTTTATCAATAAGGAGAATCTATTATTTTTGCTCCAAAACAATAAAGACTTTCTTTCGCTATATTTAAAGGCACAATCAGATTTCGGCAAGTCTTTAAACGCTCGTATCCAGTTATTATCTTTTAATAATGCGGAAGATAGACTATTTTATTACGCTAGTAAAACTGATCATGTTATCGAATATAAAAACGTCACTTCTTTAGCTTCTATTTTAGGAGTCCAAAGAGAAACATTGTCTCGTCTGCTGACGGATTTAACCCATCGACATTTAATCAAAAAAGAGAAGACTAAAATTATAGTGTTAAAGAAAAAGCATTAACCTATTCGTTAATGCCCTTAATTTCTAGGAGATTTTCGTAGAGCGCTAGTCGAGTTAGGAGCCCAACCCCACCGGGAACAGGCGTTTGCAGTTTAACTGGTAAATCCCTTAAAGCATCACCTTTTAAACCCTCTTCGGTTCGATTGATACCGACATCGACGATGACAGCGTCTTTTTTGTAATTAAAGCGATGATCTAAAAAAGAAGTTTTACCAATCGCTATCACGATAACGTCCGCGTGGGCGACATAAAACGCCATATCTTCAAAAGTGGTTTTGCTGTGCAAAACAGTGACATTCATACTCTCTTTTAACAATAATTTAGCCATGGGCTTACCGACGATATTGCTTCTACCGATGACGACAGCATTCTTACCTAACAAGGGAATTTGTTCGCTTTTTAAATAATTGAGAATTCCCTTTGGAGTGCAGGCGATTAAAGAAGATAGAGGATGAAAACCATCGACATCTTTTTTAGGAGAAATTGCTAATTTAATGATGTTTTCATCGATTCCTTTCGGTAGAGGCATCTGGACGATAAAACCATCGTAAGTCTCGTCTTGATTCAAACGATGGATAACCTCTAAAAGCTCATCTTGTGTGGTGTTGATATCGAGTTTAATCAAGTCCGCTTTAATGCCTAATTCCTCAGCATCTTTAAGTTTGCCTCTCACATAGGCATGGCTGCCGACATCCTCATTTACTTGGACGATAGCAATGCTCGGCTTGACTTCCATTTTAGCCACGAGATTTTTAATTTGCTCTTTTCTTTCTTGAACGTATTGTTTGATTGTCATAGTTTTTCGTTTACTAATTCTTTTAATTGTGATCCAACAAATTTTCTTACTTTAATACCCGCTAATTCGAACATCTTTTTGCTGGATTGGATGGGAATAGTTCCATCATATTTATTTTCCATATAAATGACTTCCTTTATTCCTACCTGAATGCATGCTTTAGCGCACTCATTACAAGGGAATAGAGTTACATATAACCTACAACCTTTTAATGCACTCCCATTACGAGTATTCAATATAGCATTAAATTCAGCATGACAAACATATAAGTATTTAGAATCTAAACCCTCCCCTTTATTCCAAGATAGTTGACTTTCATCTAGACCTTTTGGCATGCCGTTATAACCAATAGAAACTACCTTGTTGTCATCATCGACAATGCACGCGCCTACTTTAGTGTTGGGATCTTTGCTTCTTAAGGCGCTTAATGAAGCGATACCCATAAAGTATTCGTCCCAAGAAATATTATTAAATTTGTTCATACTATTTAATTATAGAGAAAATTGACTTTAAAACAATGAAATATTAATATATTAATATAAATTATGCCAATCGCTGGAATTGATAAACTATCATTGCTAGATTACGAAGATCAAGTTTCATGTGTTTTATTTATAAGAGAATGCAATTTTCGTTGCCCTTTTTGTCATAATGGCGAATCGGTTTTGTCTTCCTCAAATAGTATTGATTTCGAGGAGATATTAGAGTTTTTAAAAACGAGAACTGGTTTAATTGATGCGGTAGTATTCTCTGGTGGAGAACCGACTTTAGAAGAAGATTTAGAGGTTAAAATTAGAAAAGTTAAACAATTAGGTTTTCTCATAAAACTTGATACGAATGGTACCCGTCCTGAGGTCTTAGAAAAGCTCCTTAAAGAAGGCTTAATCGATTACGTCGCTATGGACATTAAAAATAGTCCGTCTTTATACGCTGAGACCTGTGGAGTTAAATCTATTAATCTCGGTCATATCAAACGGAGTATCGATTTAATCATTAAACAAGCTCCAGACTATGAATTTAGAACCACGTTAGTAAAAGAGTTTCACGAGCACATGGATATCGAATCTTATTTATCCTTGATTAGAGGCGCTAAAAGATTGTTTTTACAAAAGTTTGTTGACAGTAAAGGATGCATTAAAAAAGGCCTCCATGAGATCGATATCAAAGAGGCCGATAAATTGAGAAGTAATTTAGCTAAGGAAATACCTGAAGTCCATTTGCGTGGATATTAAAGAGTTTGTAGATACTTGTCTACGAAGACACTAGCAACAGAGGCATCCCCAAACGCACTAGCGACTTGGCGGACGTCTTTTTTTCTGGTGTCGCCTATGGCGAACAATCCACTTAAAGAAGTTTCCATTTTTTCGTTAGTGATAACGAAACCGCTTTCATCAGTTTGCACTAGGGCTTTAAATAAATCGTTTTGTGAAACTTGACCAATGGCGATAAATACATTGTTAGTAGGAAACTCGTGAATAGTGCGATTAATCGTGTTTTCAAAACGCAAGCCCGCTAGTTCGTTTTTGCCTAAATACGCAATGAGATTCATGTTGTGGGTAACGTGAATATTGGATTTTTGTTTTAACCGATCGATTAAAATCTTATCGGCGAAGAAACGATCAAATAGAGTAAATAAATGAACATTCGCCGAAGTGTTAGCGAGCATTAATGCATACTGCAAAGCCGTGTTAGCGTCGCCGATTAGATAGACATCTTCACCCTTATAAAAGGCTCCGTCGCACACCGCACAAAAGGAAATGCCTTTTCCGATGAATTCGTCTTCGTTAGGCAGATTCATCTTCCGATGCTTCACGCCATTTGCCAAAATAACAGCTTTAGCGTTATAGGAACGATAGTTAGTGGTCACTTCAAAAACATCGTTGACCTTTAAAATTCTCGTCACTTCTTCAAGTTCAAATCTCGCTCCTAAAAATAAGATTTGTTCAAAGATGTTGCCCGAAAATTCTAATCCCGATATTTCTTTGATGCCCGGAACGTTTTCTACGCGTGGAGAATGGGCAATTTGTCCCCCAAAATTTTCTTTTTCCAAGATTAATACTGAGCGACCAGCCCTTAATAAATTAAGGGCCGCACTCATCCCAGCAGGGCCGCCGCCTACAATAATGACATCAATCATAATCAGTTAATCAAACTTTCAATATAAACTTTAATATTTGAAGCATTTTCGTAGACATCGTTAGAACCATCGCCGTTGGGAACGATTAAAGTTGGTGCTTTTTTGATGTTGTAAGCTTTGGATTTTTCGATATTTTCTTCAGCGTCGACAACACTATACTTAATTCCGGCTTTATCGAGCAATAGTTTAGCCATTTTACAATTAGGACATGTTTTAGTGGAGAACAACAAGATTTCGTTAGCTACGAGATTCTCTTCTTCCTCTTCTTTACTACCGACTACACCGGCAATCTTATTTGTTAATTTAGACTTATTTAACTCGTAAACACGTCTATTTTGGAATTCTTCAAGTTTGCCATCATTCCAGTTTTGTACCGGCCGATAGTAACCGGTAATTCTAGAATACACCTCAGTATCTCTACCGCATTTTGGGCAGATAAATACTTCGCCACTCAAATAGCCATGGTCTCTACAAACACTATAAGTTGGGGACATAGTGTAATAAGGAATATGATAGTTTTCTGCAATTTTCCTCACTAAATTCATACAGGATTTCCAACTCGGTAATTTTTGTCCTAAGAAGCAGTGGAAAACTGTACCAGAGGTATAAAGAGTTTGTAAACCATCTTGAATATCGAGTGCTTTAAAGATATCTTCGGTATATCCCACTGGTAAGTGTGAAGAGTTTGTATAGTACGGAGTATGACCGTTTTCAGAAGCGGTAATAATATTTGGATAAATGGCTTTATCGTGTTTCGCTAAACGATAGGCGGTAGATTCCGCAGGTGTGGCTTCCAAATTATACAAATCTCCATATAACTCTTGATAATCAGAGAGTCTGCTTCTCATGTGGTTCAAGACGTCTTTTGTGAATTGCACGCTGATAGGATCGGTTAAATCTTTTTTAATCCAGCGTGCGTTTAAACAGGCTTCATTCATCCCGACTAACCCGATGGTGGAAAAGTGATTATTGAAGTCACCTAAATAGCGTTTGGTGTAAGGGTATAAGCCAGCATCCATAAAAGTAGTAATGGCGTTGCGTTTAACTTTTAAAGAACGGGCAGAAATATTCATGATGAGATCTAACCGGCGATAGAAATCAGCCTCATCGGTGGCTAGATAAGCTAGGCGAGGCATATTGATAGTGACTACGCCGATAGAACCAGTTGATTCACCAGAACCGAAGAAACCACCAGATTTCTTTCTTAATTCTCTTAAGTCAAGTCTCAATCGGCAGCACATACTGCGGACATCGCTTGGCTCCATGTCGCTATTGATATAGTTTGAAAAATAAGGAGTACCGTATTTTGCAGTCATTTCAAATAACATTTTATTGTTTTCTGTTTCGCTCCAATCAAAAGTCTTTGTAATGGAGTAGGTAGGAATAGGGTATTGGAAACCGCGACCATTTGCATCGCCTTCAATCATTATTTCAATGAAAGCTTTGTTGACCATCGCCATTTCTTTTTCACAATCTTTATACTTAAATGGCATTTCCTTGCCGCCCACTAGACAATTGAGTTCCGCCATATCATCTGGCACCACCCAGTCTAAAGTAATGTTAGTAAACGGAGCCTGTGTTCCCCAACGAGAGGGAGTGTTGACGCCATAGATGAAAGATTGAATACATTGTTTGACTTCTTTATAGGTTAAGTTATCAACTCTCACAAATGGAGCTAGATAAGTATCAAACGAAGAGAAAGCTTGAGCGCCAGCCCACTCGTTTTGCATAATCCCTAAAAAGTTAACCATTTGATTACACAGAGTGCTCAAGTGACAGGCTGGTGAAGAAGTAATTTTACCAGGAACACCACCTAACCCTTCTTGGATTAATTGTTTTAAAGACCAACCAGCACAGTAGCCCGTTAACATCGATAAGTCATGGATGTGAATTTCGGCATTTCTGTGGGCGTTTGAAATCTCATCGTCATAGACTTCACTCAACCAATAATTAGCGGTTATCGCGCCGCTATTAGATAAAATAAGACCACCGACAGAGTAGGTAACAGTACTGTTTTCCTTCACGCGCCAGTCGTTAATCTTTAAATAGTTGTCAACAACATTTTTGTAATTGAGATTAGTTTCTTTGATTTCACGTAATTTTTGATGTTGTTTACGATAAATCATATAGGAACGTGCTACATCGACATAGCCGGCTTGAATTAAGACAATTTCCACCGAGTCTTGGATGTCTTCCACACCGATAATTCCATTAATAATTTTTTTATTGAACTCGCTCGTTACCCGTAAGGCGAGCATTTCAATAATGTCGCGATTGTAGAACTTGTGTTCTGCCATGAACGCCTTTTCAATAGCGTTTTCGATCTTGGTAATATCAAATTCTTGAATGCTACCGTCTCTCTTTTTTATTGTGAGCATAAAAACCTCCTTATTTAGTTGATACGAAAAGCATTTTCCTCATTTGCTCAAGGTACCATTGCCTATGTTTTGGTGGTGACACACCACAACAGCAAGTGTCTAAATAATATATTATTACTGACAAAAAACAACATAAAAATGTAAAATCTTTACACTGTCTAGTTTTCTGATTTTTTCTCTTTATTATTATGGTTAAAAAGTGTATGGGAATTTTTTTTGGCGATGATTTCGTCCAAGGTCGAACCAAAAATATTATAGGCTATATCAGTCATTTCTTTTGCTTGGAGATCCAGTCCGAGTTCGAACCAGAGAAGTAAAATATTAGCGATTCCCCCCGCTAAAAAGGCGGCAACGATACGATTGACCACAATATCATCGCTGTTTGATAAATTGACGCGTCCCGCTAGATATGACCCGTAATCTGTAAATTTTTCGACTAAAAGATTTTCTAAACATGCTCGTTTTAAAATAGTTACTTGACGGGCATATTTTTGAACGTAATGGAAAGCTTCTAACAAAAATGAATAGACATCGTTAACTTTTTTCTCGTTAATAATGCGGAAGAAATCTTCGAATCTTTCATCGCAGTAATTAATGAATATATCTTCTTTATTGTTGTAATAACGATAAAAAGACATTCTTGATACTTTGGCCTTATTACATATATCAGTAACAGTTATGTCTTGATAATTGCGTTTAGACATCAAGTAATATAGAGCGATATTTATATAATCTTTGGTAGTATGTTTACGGGCACTCATTCAAATTTCTTCCTATGTTTGTGACAAGTGTAACATATTTTTTGAATGCTATTCAATAAATAAATAAGGAATTTACATCAATTAAAATACTGCGTGTTAAGTGACAAAGTGAAAGCAACAAAAAACAATTTCCATCCCTACGTGACTTGTTTTTTAAAAAAATTGTTGCATTCAGTTTGACCAAATTTGCATTTTTATTAATTATTGTTTATATTGTTTT
>DURD01000029.1 GCA_012837435.1 Erysipelotrichaceae bacterium | reverse complement strand
CAATATGCCTAGATTCGTTCTTAAATGTAAGACCCCAAATGAGATAGAAGTTGAACTAAAAGAGGAATTCACTAGAATAAGAAGTGAGCAAGGACAAAAAAGTCCCACATCAATTGAAAGTTAACAGCAGATAATAGAGGGAAAAATTTTCCCTCTTTTATTTTCTTCCTATTTATAAGAGAATAGAGTGTATGAAAATATTATTAGTTAACGATGATGGCTATCAAGCCCAAGGATTAAAACTCCTTCATGAAAAATTAAAAAAAATTGGCGATGTGACTGTCGTGGTCCCATACAGCAACATGTCGGGGAAGAGCGTCTCCCTCACTATTAGAGGAAGTTTAAAAGTAGAAAAAATTGACGAACAATTTTATGCCATTCATGGCACTCCCGCGGATTGTACATCTTTTGCTTTAAATGGTCTGAATCAAAAGTTTGATTTAGTAGTAACAGGATGCAATGATGGGCACAACCTTTCGTATGATGTCCTTTTTTCTGGTACTGTCGGTGCCGCACTAATCGGCTCTATCAGTGGACATAAGGCAATAGCTTTTTCTTGCCCGTTTGATGATTTTTATGGTTTAGTTAATAATTTTGAAGAAGTTTGGAATTATGTTTTAAAGTATGATCTTTTGTCAGAAAACTATGTATTGAACGTTAATTTTCCAAATGGTTCTCCAAAAGGTATCAAATTAGGAAAGCTATACTACCGTCGTGATTATAATTACTACAAAAAAGATGAACAGGGTTATTACGGTCAGAGAGATCTTGAAAACTATCTCGATATGCCCGAAGACGCAGATGCTAGGCACGTCGATGAAGGATACATATCAATTGTTCCAGTTTCTAATAAACCTTTTGACGAACGCCTCTTAGAAAAATTAAAACTGAAGGTCAGTTAAATGTATTTTTCTTTTGAAAATGATTTTGAAAAAAAGAAGTTTGTATCTTTGTTAGAACAACATCAACTTAACATCGATTATTTGCATTATATGCATAACATCTTGCTCGACAATCAATCTTTTGATAATCCCTTGTTCATCGAAGAATTAAAAAAAGAAGAACCGCTTAAAAAAAGAGAAAAATTAATAGAAAGTTTATTAAAAAAATATCCCACTGACAGTAATTTTATTACTAATAACATTTTATGGGATTGTCATTTTCTTTCTATAGACGAATATTTATTCAATCCTTATTTACAGGTTTTAAAAAGCATATCTTTTAATGAAAAAGAATGGACGTTAAAACAAGAAAAAATTCCATCCTATAATCTTTTTGTTAACGATGATAAATATGCTTCTGGTAGTAATATGACTTTGAAACCATCTTTTGGTTTTTTTGACGAACCATTCTTTTGCCCTACGATTTTTTTAGAAAATAATAAACTGATGAGACTTACTCCTCTAAAAATTAAAACCATGCAAATACCTATCATGGTGGCCAAAGGAAAAGTATTAATTCTCGGAATGGGATTGGGTTATTTTGCATATATGACATCTTTAAAAGAAAATGTTAAGGAAGTTCATATCGTAGAAAACAACTCTGATTTAATTAACCTATTTTACAAATACTTTCTCCCTCTTTTTCCATTTAAAGAAAAGATTTATATCCATAAAGCGGATGCTTTTCTATTCGCGGAAAAGATAAAAGATCACGATTACGATTTTATTTTTTCAAATTTATGGAATGAACCGAGCGAGGGCTTGACTGCTTATCTTTCTTTAAGAAGAAAGTTTGATTTTTTTACATACACTAAACGATATTATTGGTTAGAAAGCTCTATAATTTCATGTTTGAGATTGCTAGTTATCGATGTTATGAGCGACGAATTTTATCAAATAGAAGATGACTATGACGAAATTAAAAGCCAAATTAAACACTCGCTTCAACCCTTAGTTTTGAAAAATACTTATGATTTAGATGCGCTTTTAAATATTAAAGGGCTATTCAAAACAATGTTAACAAAATAAGAGAAACTATTATATAATAATAAAAGTTGAAAGAAGGAATATATTATGCCATTAGTAAACACAAAAGAAATGTTTGAAAAAGCCTATGAGGGAGGATATGCCATCGGCGCTTTTAATTGCAACAATATGGAAATTGTCCAAGCTATTACTGAAGCCGCTAAAGAGTGCAATTCTCCAGTCATTCTCCAAGTTTCAGCGGGTGCAAGAAAATATGCTAAGCCAATTTATCTAAAGAAACTTGTAGAGGCCGCTGTGAAAGATACAAATATCCCTATCGCTTTACATCTCGATCACGGTGCTGATTTTGAAATATGCAAAGAGTGCATAGATAGTGGTTTTACCTCGGTGATGATCGATGCTTCCAGCAAATCGTTTGAAGAAAACATCGCTCTGACTCGTAAGGTGGTTGAATATGCTCATGCTCATGTTCCTTACGTCACAGTAGAAGCTGAGCTTGGCACTCTAGCAGGCATTGAAGATGATGTAAATGTGGCGCATGGATCGGAATCATATACAAGACCAGAAGACGTTGAAGAATTCGTTCGTAGAACGGGCTGCGACAGTTTGGCTATTGCTATTGGTACATCACATGGCGCCTATAAATTTAAACCCGAACAATGTACAGTTGATCCTAAAACTGGTGTTTTGATACCTCCTCCATTAAGATTTGATATCTTAGAGGAGATTAGCAAGCGATTACCAGGTTTCCCCATCGTTCTTCATGGTTCCTCATCTGTCAATCAAGAATATGTAAAAATCATCAATAACAATGGAGGTTCATTGAAAGATGCAGTGGGAGTTCCTGAAGAGCAATTGAGAAAAGCAGCCCGTTCTTCCGTTTGCAAGATTAACATCGATAGCGATTTACGTTTAGCTATGACCGCGGGTATTAGAGAACACTTAAATAAACACCCAGATCATTTCGACCCCCGTCAATACATTGGGGATGGAAGAAACTATGTTAAAGAAGTAGTAAAACATAAAATTCTTAATGTTTTAGGTTCAAACGACAAGATTTAATATTTTGTTATTAATATAACAAAAAGGAAGCCATATGGCTTCCTTTTAATTTCTAGATTGTCTTATTCTGACTCTTTTTTCTCGAGAAGTTCAGTAATGCGTTTTAAATAATCGAGTTCTGTGGGTTCTGGTAAACTTGGATCTTGGACCACTGGTCTTTTTTCTGGATGTTTTTCGTAATATTGTTCTAGAGCTTTTGCTTCGAGTTCAGCTTTTTTTCTGGCCGCGGTATTGATGGCTTTAACGATGATAAATAAAACAATAGCAATAATCAAGAAACTGATTAAAGATGTTAATAAAGCTCCCCAATCGATAACCGCGCAGGCTTTAGAAGTAAAAGTTGTCCCATATTGATTGTATAAACTGAGCAATGAATTTTTCCAATGAATGAAATCTGGACTATCAATGGTCAACACCTTGTTTTGTGCTTTGGCAAATTGAATTACTCTTTCATTGGCTTGTGCCATAGTAAACGACTGTAGATTAACGATTCTTCCATCGATTTCAAAGGCCGCACCTTTTTGAGCATTGGTCAGCGCTGGTAAAACTGTGACAAAACCTTTTAAACCACCGGGAACTGGCCAAGTGGCAATGCTTAACAACATATTAACAAATGATGTAACTATTGCGTTGAAGGCTCCACCAATTACTACACCGACGGCGAGCATAAAGGCGTTACCGCGATTAATAAATTCTTTAAATTCGCTCCACAGAGCTTTAACTTTTTTAAATCTTTCAGTTTTTTTAACTTTTTTAGCTTTAACTTTTTTAGCTTTAACTTTTTTAGACATAAATAATAATTCCCTTCTAACTATTGATTTTATGCGATATAATCGCAAAATTAAATCATTTGTTCTATAATAATGTTGTTAGAGGTGTTGAATATGGGAAAATTAATTTATTTTGGTCATTCTTGTTTTTTAATCGAGAGCAATGATTTTGCGATTGTTATCGATCCTTATTCTCACGGAAGTGTACCAAACCTAAAAATTCCAACGAACATAAGAGCGGATAAAGTTTATTGTTCGCACGATCATTTCGATCACAATGCTAAAAATTTAATCAAATTAACTAATAAAAAACCTCTAATAAATCATTTTTTCATCACTGTTCCTCACGATCACCATAAAGGTCAACGTCGAGGTTTAAACAACATTAATGTATTCGATGTTGATGGCTATCAAGTTGTTCATTTAGGAGATACGGGCTGTGTTCCAGAAGAAAAAAATATTCTCAGCATTAAAGGTTGCGATGTATTGATTGCTCCGATAAATGGTTTTTATACAATTGGTCCTCGCGAACTAAGACAAATTGCTAACATCGTCAAACCCCGAATCGTTATTCCTGTGCATTACTATATGAAAGAATATGACAGCGGTTATCCAGATAATGGAATGTTCGAAGCCTTTGAAAAAGAATTTCCTAATTATCAGTACATTGAAGGCGACACTTTAGATTTAGAAGAGTACAAAGATTATAGTGGCGCGCTAGTCTATAGAAAGTATCGTCAATAAAGATAGGAAAGATACATATCTAAAAAAGAAGTCGCAATAGCGTTATGTTTTAAAGCCGCTTTGTCTTGACTCCAATAGTAAAAGCCACTTTTTGTTTGGATTACTTCGTCTTCATTTAATTCCAAGCCTTTTAATACCATATCTGTGTAATGTAAATGAGGCAACCTCTCTTCTGTATAAAAAGAATCGGAAATATAGTAAACGCCATCTCTTTTATCAATAGTATCATTAAAATAAACACAAGCATCGACTAGTTGTCCATTTTTATAATATTGTATGGTTGGAACTACTCCTCCTAGATAGCCAAGATTTGGATCGCTACTTGCGGAAAGATGAAAATGATTTTTTAACACATTATAATGTTCTTTTTCTTCTTCATCCGTGGAATTTTTGCTTAATTCGTAATCTTTTTGCATGTCGAAAATCCAAAAATTAATCCTGAGCTTTCTACTTTCTATGTAGGGTAAAATTACATTAGGCATTATGTAACTACAATCTCCACATGCTTCTCTAAAAAAGCTAACGATAAATTCATTGTTTTCTTTTATATTCTTGTCTAAATAATCGCGATTGACATAATAGATTTTCGGGGCTTCTACATATTGATGAATTCTCTTATTTAATAATTCACCATCTAAATCTTCGAAAATAGTTCGATCTCGGTTTTTATCGTAGGAAAAAGAAATGATTTGTCTTCTGCCTTTGAAGACATACAAAGCTGGAGTGCTCTTCTCTAACTTTAGAATATCCAGTTGTTTCAAAGAATCTTCGATGTTTTGGGCGTTATACACGTAAATCATTTCGTGATATTTGTTTATGTAATTTGAAATGACGTTTTCAAATGTTGACCAACACAAACAATCTTCGCTGTATGCTCCTTGATAAACCGCGAGAAGAAGATTTTCTTCTTTTTCGAATAAACGATTATAGAGTTCATCGTTATCTAATTCCTTCAAAGTTGAAGGGGTATGATTGATGTAAGTCCCATAAGTCAGGCATATTCTTACTTCTGTGCAGCCGGCTAAACAACAAGAAGAAAGAAAAGCAACTATTGGCAGTAAGTATTTGTTTTTCATAATTTCAATTATAGAGAAAGTTATTCGTGTGAACAAGAGAGACAAAAAGTGAAAAATTAATCTAGAGAAAATTAACAAAAAAATAACTCAAAAAAACGGTCGAAAAAAATCGAGAAAAAAATGGTAAAAAAAACCTAAAAAATTTACGCGTTAATTTTAAACAAAATTGCAATAAAAAGTGTGATTACAGCTAGATATTTTTATTTTTAATTTTTTCGAAAAATTTCAGTTCAAAAAAAATCAAAAAAAATTGTTTGTTTTTTCATCAATTTTTATATATATTTTTTAGTTGTAAATCCTACAACAAAAAAGACTGAGAAAGGTGGACGAAATCATGGAAAAAAAAGATATAATAATTTCCCTACAAAATGTCAGCAAAGAATTTGATGGCACAACCGTTGTTGAGGATTTCACTCTCGACATTACCAAAGGTGAATTTGTAACTTTCTTAGGACCTTCTGGTTGTGGAAAAACCACCACCCTCAGGATGATCGCGGGCTTTGAACTTCCAACAACTGGAACGATTTTATTGAATGGACAAGATATCTCTTTGCTTCCACCTTACAAAAGACCAATTAATACTATCTTTCAAAGATACGCTTTATTTTCTCATCTAAATATTTACAATAATGTTTCCTTTGGTTTAAAACTTAAAAAAATCCCGTACGAAACCAAAGACAAAAAAGGTAATACGGTAATAAAGTATCGCCGCTATACTAAAAAAGAAATACAAGAGCAGGTTAAAATTGCTCTAAATATTGTCGATCTCGAGGGCTTTGAAAAAAGAGATATTGCCACCTTAAGTGGGGGTCAACAACAGAGAATCGCTATTGCACGAGCTATCGTCAACAAACCCCAAATACTTTTGTTAGATGAACCTCTAGGCGCCCTTGATTTAAAGATGCGCAAAGAGATGCAATTCGAATTAAAAGATATGCATAAAAAACTCGGCATTACTTTTATCTATGTTACTCATGACCAGGAAGAGGCTTTGACGATGTCAGATACCATCGTGGTTATGAACGATGGAAAAATTCAACAAGTAGGAAAACCAAAAGAAATATACGATGAACCAGTCAATGCTTTTGTCGCAGACTTTATTGGTGAATCTAGTATCTACAATGGTACGATTGCAAAAGATAATAGAGTGCGCTTTCTAAATAAATACTGGAACGCTGATCCCGCTGATTTTGATAAATTTCAGGTCAATGAAAAAGTTGATGTGGTGATTAGGCCAGAAGATGTTGTTATAAAAACTATCGATAAAGGTGTTGTCAATGGCGTAATCGCCTCCAAAATATTTAAAGGCACGCATTATGAATACATTATCAACATCGGTAAGGCAGAGTTAATCGCTCATTCGACCATTGAATTTGAGGAAGGTTTAAAAGTTTCCTTGTCTGTTGAATCGAACAATATTCAGATCATGAAAAAACCATTTATCTCCAATTTTTACGATGGTTATATTACCAAAGATCACAAAGTCGAATTCGCTAATTCTGTCTTTGATGTCGATATTTTGAGTCTCTTCCCAGAAGCTAAAATGAATGAAGATGGTTTAATTATAGACGCCAAAGGTAATGAAATCGATCCGACCGATATGGATGTTGATGTCGAAGTGCCGTTTGATGCTATTTCAATTTCTGATGATTTAGATGCTAGTGATATTCAGGGGAGAATTATTTCCTTAATTTATCTAGGCGATCACTATGAAGTCATGGTTCGTACTGAAGAAGAGGAAGATTTTATTTTAAATACCCCAGATTTATGGAATGAAAACGATTTTGTTTCGGTCATCATTGATGAAAGCAAAATCAATCTTTCCCGTATTAGAGGAGGAAAAAAACCATAATGAAAAACCATTCTTTTAAATTGAGAAGATTTAATTTTAGAGGAAGTCTATGCATGCCTTATGGGGTGTTTATGGCCCTTTTTGTGGTTTTTCCATTGTTTCTTGTTTTATATTTTGCTTTTACTGACGCTAACGGAGCCTTTACATTAAATAATTGGAGTATAGTGTTTTCCGACATTCAAAATTGGAGGATTATCGGTACTACTTTTCTCATCGCCGCGGTCACCACAATAATTTGTGTATTAATCGCTTATCCCATTGCTTATTTGTTAGCCAACAAGAAATACAATAAGAACAAAATCCTTGTTTATATTTTCCTTTTGCCGATGTGGATTAACTTCGTGATTCGCACGATTGGTTTAAAAGCTCTCGTCAATGGTTTTACTAATACATTTTTCGGTTACGATATTACTGCAACTCATCCAATAGTGGCTATTATCATCGGTATGGTGTACGATTATCTACCTTTCGCACTTTTACCCTTGTACAATCAAATGCTTAAATTAGATAAAAACCAAATTGAAGCGGCGGCGGATTTAGGTGCTAACCCCTTTCAGGTATTTGTAAAAACAATTATTCCGATGACTGTTCCGGGTATTGTTTCCGCTATTATGATGACTTTTATGCCGACCATGTCTGCGTATGTCATTGCTGATAAAATGTCAGAAAGAACTACACAAATCATCAGTACTCGTATCCAATTTTGGTTCGCAGAAGGTGCGAGCGAAGCTTCTAAACACGTGGGTTCAGTGTTGTCTCTCGTGATGCTAATAATTATCGGTTTATCTTTGGTCGCAGAAAAAACAATCACGCGAAAAAGTGAAGAAGATTCTTTGAGAAAGGTAGGGATATGGTAATGGAAAATAATATTGCTTTAAACTCTACTAATCGCGGCCTAATTAAAAAAAGGAGAAAAGAACGTCTTATTAAAATATTGGCGATGGCCTTTGTGTATTTTGTTTTGTTATTGATGTACGCTCCGATTATCTATATCACCATCTTCTCATTCACCGAACACACGACGACAGGTATTTGGGATGGATTTAGTTTCGGTAACTACATTAATTTATTTAATTATAGTGGCAACAGAATTTCTCAAAACATTTGGAACGCTGTCGGCAATACGGCCCTAGTGGCAGTGACCTCCGCTTTTGTGTCGACTATTTTAGGAACACTAGGAGCAATTGGTATTTTTTATACACGAAAAAAGCAAATAAAAAATACTCTAGATTTTGTCACTCAAATTCCCGTAGTTAATGCAGAAATTGTCACCGCGGTTTCACTGTGTATCTTGTTTGTTATTTGTCAATCATTCTTACCGCGCAGTTTCATCACTCTGGTTATCGGTCATGTCGTCTTATCAGTTCCCTATGTTGTAATGTCGGTAAAACCAAAACTCGAACAGATGGATCCTTCTTTATACGAAGCGGCGATGGATTTAGGAGCCACCCATGTTCAAGCCTTGTGGAAGGTGACGATTCCTGATATTATTCCAGGAATTTTATCAGGTTTCTTACTATCTATTACGTTGTCTTTAGACGATTATGTCATTACCGTTTTTACTAAACCCACTACCGGTAATTTTGAAACAATTTCAACTTATGTTGATGCGGTTACTAAAAGAAGCGGATTACCCGCACAAATCAGGGCATTTACGGCTATCTTATTTGCCGTTATTCTAATTGTTATGGTATTAATGAACGTAAGAAGCAGTAGAAATGCGAAAAAGATTTATAGAAAAGGAGATTAACTATGAAAACAAAAAGCGTTTTATTTGCTAGTGCCTTACTAGCTATCAGTAGTGTTTCTTTTTTAGTCGGATGTACAAAAAAGTACGACTACACCTTGACTATTTACAACTGGGAAGACTACATTTACGAGGGAACAGACGAAGATGGAAACATCATCGGTGATAGTCTCGTGGAAATGTTTGAACAGTATTACGAAGAAAAAACTGACAAAACTGTCAAAGTGAATTATGAATGTTTTTCCACTAATGAAGAAATGTATCAGCAAATCTCTCTCGGAGCTATCAAACCAGACCTTATTTGCCCTTCTGATTATATGATTCAGAGAATGGCTAACGAAGGCAAACTGGAATCGTTTAACTACGATGTAACGACGGAAAAATACGATGAGAAATTAGATAATTGGAATAATTATGGGTCTCCTTTTATCAACGATAGATTTTCTTCTCAAAAACTCAAAGACGGAAGTTCTTTCTTAAAATACGCCGTTCCTTATTTCTGGGGCACGATGGGTTTTACCTATGATCCTGAATACTTTACTCCAGAACAAGTCTCTTCTTGGAGTTGCTTATGGAGTACCGATGATTATTTCAAAAAACAATTTTCCTTGAAGGATTCGATGCGTGACACCTATGTCACTGCTATCTTTTACGTATATAGCGATGAAATTGGAGCTTTAGATGAAAGCGCTGAATACTTTAACGAACAATTAAGCGATATTTTTAATAGATGTGACGATGCCACAATTGCCCTAGTTGAGACCGCTTTAATACAAGCAAAAAGTAGAACGGTTTATGGCTTTGAAGTCGATGAAGGCAAAGATGATATCGTTAGAGGTATATATCATGCAAATTTAGCTTGGTCTGGAGATTCTGTCTACTCTATGGATAGCGCCGAAAGCGCTACAGAAGGCAAAATCTTAAATTACTCTTTGCCTAGTGAAGGCAGCAATGTTTGGTTCGATGGCTGGTGCATGCCAAAAGGCGCTAATGTTGAACTGGCGCAAGAATTCATCAATTTCATTTGCAAGCCCGAAAATGCTGCTTTATGTATGGATGCTGTCGGTTATACTTCCCCAATTGTTGGAGACGAAATGTGGGAGTTAGTCAATGAATGGTGTGCTGCCGAAGATGAAGCGGACACTTACGAAGTCGATTTAAGTTTCTATTTTGGTGATTCAATCGAGGGAGAAGCATTAATCGATATTCCCTTAGAAAACAAAGGTCGCCAATTCGATGCGCAATACCCAACTGAAGAAGTTCTCAACCGCTGTTGTTTGATGAAAGACTTCGGTACACAAACGGGTAAAGTGGAAGCGATGTGGACTCGAGTCAAAGGGGCCTAATTTCTCATCGCATTGTAATATAACAATAATAGATTTTGATGCTTGATAGACAGGTGATTGAAGTGCTATAATTTTTAGCGCTGCAAGAATGGGTTCCTTAGCCAAGTTGGTAAGGCAATTGACTGCAACTCAATGATCATCGGTTCGAATCCGTTAGGAACCTCCATCTTTCTGGTCCTAGTTAAATTAAACTTGGACCTAAATCAGCATCTATGCGCCTCTAGCTCAACTGGATAGAGTGTCAGACTACGAATCTGGAGGTTACGAGTTCGATTCTTGTGAGGCGCGCCATCGGGACGTAGCGTAGCTTGGTATCGCGTCAGTTTTGGGAACTGAAGGTCGCAGGTTCAAATCCTGTCGTCCCGACCATATCATAACTAGACTTTTGATACAAATTTTGTGATTCTTTTCCATCTTAACGATGTTCAAGTTATAAAATAGTAGACTTATTGCGAAAAAAGATGGCAATACATCTAAATTCGTAATAGAGCAAGCTGATGGAAATCAAAATAAATACTTATTTACAAAAAAATTAATAAACAAACAGGGCAACGGCTTACTTAAGGTTATAACCAGAAGTTGTTTTTGTTGCTACCTTGGGTAGTAAAAAATATTATATTCAATTAGTATTTGCAATGCCGACTAAAGAGAAAATTATGCAAGAACGAAGACCGTTTTTGAGTATAAATGATTCATTCAAAAAAATAATAGTTGTGAAAGAAAACATAAAACCTCGTCGCAACGACTTAGGATGACAACCATGAGAAGATTAATCTTTTTACTTGATGAAAATAGTTTGGATTTATAGTTAATTGGGTTTGTGTTACTTAAATGATGTTACCGTAAAATTGACTTTTAAATTTATCAAACGCATTTGACAGAATAGTTTTGTAGGAAAATGACGTAATATGTCTACAAATAAAAAATTTTTGTTTTCACTTTGCTTAACTGTTACATCCATTTTTATTGATGAGTACAAGTTGACAGGCGCATAATCAAAAATGTTGGTCAGTTAAAACACAAAATGTTGGTCAGTTAAAACACAAAATGTTGGTCAGTTGCATTGAAAGGCATTTATCTTTATGATATTATACGCTTGTATTTTTGAGAGGTTCTATGTATATGGATAGAGTTTTGAATAAATCCAATTATAAGCCGAGAATAGTTGATTCTTTGATTGAAAAAAATTTAAGAATATTTGGTGCGTTATGTATTGAAGGACCCAAATGGTGTGGTAAAACATGGACATCTTTATACCATGCGAGAAGTGCGTTTTTTGTTGGGAATCCCGAAGGTAATTTTTCCAACAGGATGTTAGCGGAAACAGAACCTTATACGGTGTTACAGGGAGACACTCCTCGATTAATTGATGAGTGGCAAGAAGTTCCATCACTATGGGATGCGGTACGCTTTTTTGTGGATGAAAGTGGCAAAAAAGGACAGATTATTTTGACTGGCTCATCAACTCCTATAAAGAAAGGTGTTTTACACAGTGGCACAGGTAGAATTAAAAGTATTAGAATGAATACCATGTCCTTGTATGAATCAGGGGATTCTAGTGGTCTGATATCTTTAAAAGACTTGTGTGAAAACAAATTTGAATCAAAACTTTTAGAAGAAACAAGCCTTAGTAGATTAGCATATCTGATAGTGCGAGGTGGTTGGCCCGGTAATATTGAAACCTCTGAATTAGACGGTGGCAATCTTGCCATTAGTTATATGGAAAACGTAGCAAAATTAGACTTAGGTGAGCTTGATAAAGATATCGATTATAACGAACATAAAGCAAAGTTAATTTTAAAATCATTAGCTAGAAATGAAGCAACAACGGTCTCCAACCAAAGTATTTTAAGAGATATTATTGAAAATGATGTCGAGTCTATTAGCAAAAATACACTAACCAAATACTTGAATGCGTTTGACAGGATGTTTTTATTCAATAATCAAGAACCCTTTTCGCCAAGTATAAGGTCATCGCTGAGAGTAAAGCAAATGGAAAAAAGACATTTTTCCGATCCTGCAATGGCGTGTGCACTGCTGAAGCTAACTCCTAAAAAAATGATGAATGATTTAAAAACTTTCAGTTTTATGTTTGAAGCACTAGTTGAAAGAGATTTATCGATATATGCGCAGGCTATGAATGCAAAATTGTTTCATTATCAAGATTATAAAGGAAACGAAATTGATGCTGTCATTGAATTGGATGATGGAAACTGGTGTGCTTTTGAAATAAAACTAGGACTTAACAAAGCAGAAGAAGGCGCTAGTAATTTGATTAAAGTTTGTCAAGATGTAGTTAATAATGGGGGTAAAGAGCCGTTGTTGAAATGCGTGATATATGGTGTTGGAAACATGGCATACAAAAACACTGATGGAGTTTACATTATTCCTATCACTTCTTTAAAGGACTAAAATTTCGTTGCATAAAAATAAATGTTTTAGGTTTTTAATAGGGACAGATGTTGTTATCATATGTTTCTTTTAATGTGTATCTAACAAAATAGTTTTTTCCATTTTCAAAAATAATTTAAATACACAAATACTTTTTTGTGTCCATTTCGCTTGACTGCTACATAAATCGAATGAAATATACAAATATGACCGAATGAAAAATACAAATATGACCGAATGAAAAATACAAATATGACCGAATGAAAAATACAAATGTGACCGAACGAGCTTGAAATTCATGCGTGATGCATGTATCATATTGCTATAAACACAACGACAAAGAGAGATTCAAATGATTTTAGATAAAACTAAATACATGCCTAGAGTCATAGATAAGGCTGTAAAAAAACATTTACAAATTTTTGGTGCTGTTTGCATTGAGGGACCTAAATGGTGTGGAAAAACTTGGACATCATCATATCATTCAAACAGTGAATTTTTTGTTGCTGATCCAACCAATAATTTCCAAAATAGAGAGCTAGCTAATATTTCGCCAGATATGGTTTTAGAAGGAGAAACTCCTCGCTTAATTGATGAATGGCAAGAAGTACCTGCCATTTGGGATGCCATTCGATATGAAGTAGATAAAAGAGCATTAAAAGGTCAGTTTATACTAACCGGTTCGTCAACTCCTATAACCAAAGGAATCTTACATAGTGGCGCTGGGCGCATTTCTAAACTTAGGATGCGCACGATGTCTTTATATGAATCAGGAGATTCTTTAGGACAGTTTTCTCTTGAAGACTTGTGTAATGATAATATAACTCCGTCTATCACTGGAGATGTAGATCTTAAAAACTTAGTGGAATATATTTTGAGAGGTGGATTTCCAAGCAGCATTAACACACCAATCGAAAATTCATATTTATTAGCAGAATCGTATATTGACGCCATACTAGATGATGCGCAGAGAGTTGAAGGTAAGAAGTACGATAAACATAAAATGTTGCTTTTATTACGTTCTCTCGCTAGAAATGAAAGTACAACTGTCACTAACAGGACTTTGGCAAAAGACATAAAAGAAGTGGATGACGAAACTATTGACACCGATACTATCGCTACATATTTAGATGTTTTTGATAGGATGTTTTTATTGGATAATCAACTACCTTTTTCAACCAACATTAGATCATCTGTACGAGTTAAACAATCCGAAAAGAGACATTTCTGCGATACTTCGCTAGTTTGTGCGTTACTTAAGCTAACACCAGAAAAATTAATCAATGACTTAAATACCTTAGGATTTCTATTTGAATCCTTATGCATACGAGATTTAAAAATTTATTCGGAGTCTTTTGGTGCAACTCTTTATCATTATCAAGGCTACGATAACAAAGAAATTGATGCGGTGATAGAATTACAAAACGGCAACTGGTGTGCATTTGAAATCAAACTAGGTGCAAATAAAATAGACGAAGCGGCTTCTTCTCTTCTTTCTATTCATAACTCTATATCGAAAGCCGGCGGCATTCCTCCTAGCGTTATGTGTGTTATTTGCGGCATGTCAAATGCCGGATATAAGCGCTCCGATGGAGTTTATGTTGTTCCGATTACCGCACTTAAAAATTAATAACTGTCATTAATCATTTTAAGAGCGTAATTGGTGGCTCTAATGTAGTTGTATTTGCAACTTGTAGCGTGACAGGGTGAAAGCAACAAAAAACAGTTTTCGTTCTTGCGCAATTTGTTTTATAAAATTGTTGCATTCAGTTTGACCAAGTTTACATTTTTATTAGTTATTGCATACATTGTTTCTATAACAAAAGAGTTGTGAATGAATAGTGACTAACCCACTACAACAACCGTGTTGAAGTGAGTTTTCAAAGAACAACCCTGTTCTTCTAAATGTGGATTAAGTTAATTGGCAGTGAGCGAATGTATGACGACGATCCTTGTAATAGCAATTATTAATGATTTCTCGATACATGGTTTAACGAATTGTGTTTCAGCAATTCTTCTTAACGAATATCCTTTAGCAATTCCTGCTTGTAAATTGATTCGATTATCATAATCTAATCTTTTCTTTAACATTTTTACTCCTTTCTAAGCAGCAGGAAATAAATTATATCATCATTCGCTTTCTTTCTTCGCCTAGCGAGATAGAAAGCTTATAAAGAAAGAAGATTAGTCACAAAACTGTGATTAATTCGATTAACAAAGACATTTGTAGCAATTAATCTGTCAAGCAACATTTCCATTTTTTTCTGAAAAGTTCTTTAAAATTAAGATATATTTGTTATACTACTTTCATGAAAGATTTATTTTTAAATGACATTTTGCATTTAAGCGATGAACAAATTTCTAATTCGAAAATTGGGCTTAATATGTCATGGGATGGAATCTCCCATTTCACAAGATGGTACGAGAGTGATGAAAATAAACGTCACACTGATTTTACCTATTATTCACATCAAGCAGGAAGAAAAAATTTTTACAGGGGTGAGTGGTGCTTCGGCTTTGTCAGATTGGACGGAAATCCAGATAAATGGCTGCTTATTTCTGTGGGAGAAATAATTGATGTTCCTCCTAAAGAAAAGCCAGGACCATGTAGGCACAACGAATTGCCTCAATTTCAAGGATTAATAGGCAGACTAATCATTTGTTACCACAAGGGACATACTTTTGGTCGTTATATTTTCAAAATGGAAAATATTATTAACGATGTTAAGGTTTCAGAAATACTTCCTAATATATATGAACCTATTAAATTTAATGGGTTTGAGAATGTTCACTTAAGTTTTTCAACGCTTAAAATGATTTTGGAGACTGAAAGATATCAAGACTATAAAGCTGCATTAAAAGGTGTGAAAGGTATTTATTGTCTAACCGACTCTAAAGAAGGAAAATTTTATATTGGATCTGCCTCTGGAAAAGATGGAATTCTACAAAGGTGGAATAATTACTTAGATAATAAAACTGGTGGCAACCAAGCATTGATTGAACTATATAATTTAAAAGGTGATAAATATTTTCAAGATTATTTTGAATATACAATCATTGAAACGTTTCCAAAAAATACAGACACTCATAAAATCATTGAAAGAGAAAATTATTGGAAAGATGTATTTAAAACAAAAGAAAATGGTTACAATCGAAATTAGTCGTAACTAGTGGTGCATTATTGTAAAACGAGATTAATATGCCATGATTTGAAGCAGAAAGAATTGAATTCTAACTTAAAAAAGTTGAGATTTTATGTATTCTAGTTGCGTTGAAAAGTTTAGAGTTTAAGGTTTCGCAAAACGAGTTTAAAGCGCAAAAATAGCTCAAAAATATATTCATGACAAATATCTGTTTTATGATATCGTCAGTTTAAAAATTACTGACAGGTAAATTATTAGTGAGCCTTACTCTACATCTCAAAAATGCTAGGAATGTATTGCTACGCAAAACACCCCATAGATGAAGGGCATAAGTATATCATTCACGTCTCGTTTCGTTTGGTCTCAAACGATAAAACAAACGATAAATTTTACGTTGGCTCTACCATTTGTTTTTGTTGTAATTCGTTTAGGAGGAAAAACCCATGCGCGAAACACATAATTTAGAATTTAAAGAAAATGTTTCAAACAAATTCTTAAAGATAGTTACTGCCTTTGCAAATTATCATGGTGCAAGAATAATTTTTGGAGTTTCAGATGATGGAAAAATAAAAGGATTAGCCAATATTGCTGAAACAGCCTTAATCATTGAAAATAAAATTAATAATTCTATTGTGCCAAAAGTATATTATTCAATTAAACTGGACGAGGAGACAAAGACTATAGAATTAACAGTTTATCCAAGAAAGCAAAAAACTTTATTTAAGATATTTGAGAATTCAATAGAAATTACCTTGCCAGTTATTTCTGGGATAGAAGAATTATCGGATAATCAAAATATCATATATAATGCCTTAGAAAATAAGGAACTGCCAAGCTCTACCTTATCGAAAATAACTGGTTTTGGGAAAAATAAAGTGTTAGAGCTTATCGAAACTTTAATTGAATTAGGATATGTAAAGAAGATTGGGAGTGGAAGAGGAACAAAATATACAGCAAGATAAAACTATGATTATGTGTTATCTTATCAAAAACGAGTCCAATAAAATGTCTGCGCTTCCTCCCGTTGATAAAAATTAAATTGACATTAACACCAAGAATAAATGGGGTGATAAATGGGGTGATAAAATTTTAAGCAAATCCCAAATAAAAGTATTAGCAGAAATACGAAATAATCCCAATATAACGATATCTCAATTGGCAGTTGTATGTAATCTAGGGCGAACAACCATAGATAGGAGTATATCGAAATTAAAAGAAATGGGATATATTAAAAGAGTGGGAGCCAATAAAAACGGCTATTGGGAGATAATAAAATAAATAACATGAAATAGAGCTTACAAGTAATATTGTGAAAAAACCAAGCCTAGCGAAGTTCGGCCTCTAAATCCTTCGCTTAAAATAATAAAACTAAGGAGAAAAAAATGAAATCAAAAAATAAGAGACGTCGTTCTTTTAAAGAATGGATTGTCGATGAATATAAGGAAACGATATTGCTATTAAGGTCGATACCTGCGACTCTATTGACCGTCTTTGCGGTTTCAGTGGTCGCCATGAATTTACTGGCGAATAAGACTCTAGTTCAAACCCAGTATTTAGCCATCGATGGAGGCTTTTTAATTTCGTGGGTTTCTTTTTTATCAATGGATCTCGTAGCGAAACATTTTGGTCCCAAAGAATCGAATAAAATGTCGATTTTTGCCACCGTTATTAATCTAGTTACTTGTCTCATCTTTTTTTTGGCAAGTGTTATCCCTACACCCCACGCCGATTACACGGCTTTTAACACGATAATTGGGGGGACGTGGTTCATCCTTTTAAGTAGCACCGTGGCTTTTATCTGCTCCGCTTTTATTAATAATTATCTAAATTATATCGTCGGTAAAATGTTTAAAAAGAACCCCGATAGTGGAGTGGCTTTTTTTACTAGAAGTTACGTCTCAACTTTTATCGGTCAGTTTTGCGATAATCTAATATTTTCGATGCTGACATTCATGGTATTCATGCCGATATTTAGAGAGGGTTTTCATTGGACATTTATTCAATGTCTCACTTGCTCACTTCTCGGGGCTTTGCTAGAGTTAATTATGGAGATAATATTTTCTCCTATCGGTTTTTTGATTTGTAGAAATTGGCAGAAAAATCGCGTCGGGGAACAATATTTCGCTTACATAAATAGGGAAGAACAAAAATGAGAGTTTTAATTACGGGAAGCACAAATGGAATTGGTAAAGCGGTCGCGGAAAGATTTTTACTTTTAGGTCATGAAGTTATTGGTCTAGATCTTTTACCTTCCTCAATTAATCATCCTTCTTATACCCATTATGTTGTCGATATTTCCAAAAAGAGTAAGTTACCTAAAATCGAAGGCGTCGAACTAATTTTTAACAATGCGGGAACACAAAATAATCGCGATATTTCTAATAACCTCATCGGCTCGATGAATGTCACGGAAAAATATGCTTTTCAGCCTGTGATTAAATCAGTTTTATTTAATGCTTCTGCTTCGGCGAGAAGCGGCTTTGAATTTCCCGAATACGTCGCCTCAAAAGCGGGGGTCATCGGTTATATGAAAAATTGTGCTGTCCGGCTCGCAGAACTAGGAGCTACATGTAATTCGATTTCTTTAGGAGGGGTACTCACGGCTTCTAATGCTCCCGTGATAGAAAACGCCGAATACTGGAACCTAATCATGGAAGCTACTCCATTAAAAAAATGGATGACATTAAATGAAGTTTGCGATTGGGTTATATTCTTATTAACTATCAATAAATCAGCCTCGGGAATTGATATTTTGATTGATAATGGAGAATATGGTTTAAATTCAACGTTTGTGTGGCCAGATAAATAGCATTATTATATAAAGCGTAACTGCGCTTGTAGCTCAGGTGGATAGAGTGCAACCCTCCGAAGGTTGAGGTCATGCGTTCGACTCGCATCAAGCGCGCCAAATTATTTATTAATGATTATTCATTTTAGAAAAAATATTAGAAAAAATATAGATTACTAAGTAATCTACTCATTGATTTTATTTTAGTAGAGAAAAACATTAGATTAATAGATTTACTGTTAATCTTTACTTTTTTATAGTGACTTACGAATAGGAGGGGCATTATGGCTATTAAAGTATACACTGACGCAGGCAGCAATTTATTTCCCAGCGTCTTAGAGAAAGTAAAAAAAGATATAAAAGTTGTCAGTATGAACTTGACAATTGAGGACATTGTTTATCGTTGTTACGCAGACAATATCGATGTTGATAGTTTTTCTCAAAGTTTTTATCAACAAATGAGAGAAGGTAAAAAAATTTATACGAGTCAAGTTAATCCTCATGATTTTTTAGAGGCTTTTAAAGATGACATCGACGCGGGTAATCAAATCATCTGCTTCGTGTTAGCAAAAGGGATCTCTGGTACCTATAATTCCGCTTGTCTCGCTCGCGACATCATCAACGAAGAACAAGGTAAGGAAATGGTCTATATCGTCGATTCCGCTACTGCGGGGTTTGGCGAAGGCTTGCAAGCTATTCACGCTTGTGAATTAGTTAAAAAAGGTTTAGATTTTAAAACCATCTGTGAAAAATGTGAAAAGTTCAAATTTAAAGTGAGAAGTGAATTCACAGTCGGCGATATCAAATATTTGATTAAAAAGGGCAGAGTTTCCGCTTTAGTAGCGAAATTCATTAACTTCATCAAAGTTAAATTTTTATTAAAAGGCGGCAACAAATCTAAAATCGAAGTCTCAGGAAAAGTTTTTGGTAGAAAAATGGCTTTGCGCAAACTCGTTGAAACCTGTATCGCTAAAATTAAAAATCCTGAAAAACAGACTGTCTATATCACGCATTGCGATGTGTATGATGACGCTCTAGCAATTAAAAACCAATTAGTGGAAAACGGAATCAAGAATGTAGAAATATATTATTATGATTTAATTACAGGTTCACATATCGGTCCGGATTCTTTGGCTTTATTCTATGTCGGAGAAAACCGAAACTAAAAATACCATTTTTCATTTAAATTTATTTCACCACTAGTATATAATTATCTCGCTGCCCGAGTGGTGAAATAGGTAGACGCACTGGACTCAAAATCCAGCGGTAGCGATACCGTGCCGGTTCGATTCCGGCCTCGGGCACCAGTTGATGTTTCTACCGTATAGTAACAAAAAACATAGAATGCCCCTTCTCCTTCGTGGTTGAGGGGGTATTTATTTGTCGTTACGAATACCATTAATAACGATTTCAATATTTATGAAAAAGCTTTTGATATCTCCGATAAAAAATTCAACTAGTTTCTATAAAAAACCAAGAGAAATGTTATTAATTGTGTTGTCAATCTTCATCTTTTATTTATAATAAATGATATAAGTAAGCGGGAGTAGCTAAGTTATAGATTCGTCAACACGATTCACCATCCGGACTATAACCATGAAAAATGCGCGAGACGATTACTTCAAAATAAAGGAGTAATTCTTATGTTTGAAACAAAAAGTGCAAAAGAAGTTCTGTCTGAGCTTAATGTCGATCCTAAAAAAGGTTTATCTCAAAGCGAAGTTGATGAACGTTTGGCAAAATATGGTTTAAATAAATTAGCGGAAAAGAAAAAAGTCCCCTTAATCTTAATCTTTCTATCTAACTTCAATGATCCGATGATCTTTATTCTTATTGCCGCGGCTTTATTAAGTATCGCCGTCAGTATTTTTAATATGGTTCAATATGGCGAATCATTCGATTTTGCTGATCCGGTTATTATCATGAGCGTCTGCGTGCTGAACGCTATTATCTCTACTGTTCAAGAGAGCAAAGCGGAAAAGTCCTTGGAAGCTTTAAAGAAAATGTCTTCTCCCACGTGCGTCGTGAGAAGAGATGGTGTTTTAGTGGAATTAAAAGCGGAGCAATTAGTACCGGGCGACATCGTTATTTTAGAAGAAGGTCGAACCATCCCCGCTGACTTAAGAATTATCGAAGCGATAAATTTAAAAACTGACGAATCCTCTTTGACTGGAGAATCTCTACCAGTGGAAAAAAATGCTGATATTGTTTTTTCAGATGAAGTCAGCGTCGGCGATAGATTAAATATGGCTTATATGTCCACACCCGTAGTCTATGGACGAGGTGAAGGTGTCGTGGTTTTAACGGGTATGCAAACGGAAACTGGCAAAATTGCCAAAATGCTTTCCGAAAGCGATGATGATACCACCCCTCTACAAAAACAATTAGCTAAATTATCAAAGTTTTTAGGTATTCTAACGATTGTTATTGTTTTAGTTTTGTTCGGCATCCAGTTAATCGATCTCGCTAGAGGTAACCCTGATTCTCAAGGATGGATAAGCGGCATTGTTAAAAACTTTATGTTCGCTATTTCTTTAGCGGTCGCCGCTGTTCCTGAGGGTTTACCCGCTGTGGTGACCATTGTTTTAGCTTTAGGTGTACAAAGAATGGTGCGCGCTAATACGATTGTCAGAAAACTCCCTTCGGTCGAAACCTTAGGGGCGGTCTCGGTCGTCTGTTCAGATAAAACAGGAACATTAACCCAAAACAAAATGACGGTGGTCAGAGCCTACGTCAATGAAAAGATACTAGAAAATGATGAAGCGCTGAGCGATGAATGTAAATTCTTATCGAGGGGCTTATCTTTATGCAGCAACGCCACGGTTGATGAAGGGGTATATGGTGATCCGACAGAAATCGCTCTAGTGGACTACGCTAACAAGATGGATCAACACAAAGCCGATTTAGAAAAAGAGGCACCCCGTATCGATGAATATCCCTTTGATTCGGTGAGAAAAATGATGTCCACTCAACATAAATATAAAGGCAAAAAAATAATATTTACCAAAGGGGCCATCGATTCAATTCTCAAAGTGGCTAATCGCATTGAAATTAACGGCGAAGTTAGAGAACTCACTAACAAAGATAAAAAGAACATCATGGCGGCCAGCGACTCAATGGCACTCGATGCATTGCGCGTCCTAGGCTTAGCTTATAAGTATGCCGATGAATTAAAAGAAGAACAATTAGTGTTTGTCGGTTTAGTGGGTATGATCGATCCACCGAGACCAGAAGTTCCCAATGCCGTTTCGATATTTAAAAGAGCAAATATCAATACGATTATGATTACTGGAGATCATAAGACTACTGCGGTTGCTATTGCTAAAGATTTAGGCATTGCCGAGGAAGGCGAAGAAGCTTTGTCGGGGGAAGAAATCGATGCTTTGAGTCCAGAAGAACTACAAGAAAAAGTCAAAACCGTGCATGTTTTTGCTCGCGTTTCTCCGCAAAATAAAGTGCAGATTGTCAATGCTATTAAAGCCAACGGCGCGATTGTGGCGATGACAGGAGATGGGGTTAATGATGCTCCTTCTTTGAAAAATGCTGATATTGGTATAGCCATGGGTATTGCGGGTACCGATGTCGCTAAAGGTGCGGCGGACATGGTGCTAACCGATGATAATTTTGCTTCGATTGAAAAAGCCGTGGAAGAAGGAAGAGGCATTTACGCTAATATCAGAAAAACCGTTTTGTTTTTGCTCTCTTCTAACATCGCTGAAGTATTAACGATGTTTGTGGTGGTAATTATGTCTTTGTTTGTAACGGACTATAGCTTACCTACCCCCTTAATTGCTATCCATATTTTATGGGTCAATTTAATCACTGACTCTTTACCGGCCGTTGCTCTCGGTGCTGATGAAAAAGAAGAAGGCATCATGGAAGAAAAGCCTCGAGATCCAAAAGAATCTCTATTTTCTAATGGCGGATATCTATTGACATTTGGTTATGGTGCTCTAATCACGGTCTGCACGGTGTTTGCTTATTTGATGGTTCCGATGGTGGATTATCATTGCTATACTTTGCAAGACATTGCGAGATGTTTTGCGGAAAATCCCGGTGCTCTAGCGATGAGCCAAACCGCGGCATTTTCGGTTTTAGGATTGAGTGAGCTGTTCCATATGTTAGGTATGACTTCTATTAAAAAAACATTTGTCCATAATTTCAAAACTAAAAACAAACTAATTTGGGTCGCCTTCATTCTCGGTTTTGCCCTTCAATTTGCGGTCGTAGAAATTCCTGGACTAAATGATTTCTTTTCTTGCGCTTCTCTTGATTTGATTCATTGGTTATACGTATTAGCTCTTTCTATTGCTCCCTTAGTAATGCACGAAATCATTGTTCTCATTCTTTTCATCAAAAAGAAAGTGCGTAAACAGTAACTAATTTTCTATTCTTTACTCCTAAAGAAAAGTTCTAGATTTATTTCCCAAAGGAACATAAAATTAGTTGTTGCAACTAATTAACAATTTTACTATCATATTAGAGCGACTGCAGTTGCCGACTTAGCGCAATCTGGTAGAGCAACTGAATCGTAATCAGTAGGTTGCAGGTTCAATTCCTGTAGTCGGCACCAGAAGGGTATTTAGCTCAGCTGGGAGAGCATCTGTTTGACGTACAGAAGGTCGGCGGTTCGATCCCGTCAGTACCCACCAAAAAAATAGCCCAGTGGGGCTTTTTTGGTAGAAAATGCACGCGTAGTTTAGTGGTAGAACTTTAGCTTCCCAAGCTAACCGTGCGGGTTCGATTCCCGTCGCGTGCTCCAAAATTATAAGTTAGATATAGAGATCTGACTTTTTAATTCCTAAATAACCAGAAAAATAAAGATGAACACTCTTGTACTATACTAAAAATCAATTTGGACGATTCAACACTAATAAAAATCCTTTAACTAGTTAGTAATTTTTTCTCTTCCAAAAAATATGTTCCCAAAAATTTAATGATTATCAAATAAAATGTACGTTGCTTTAAGATTTACAAAGGAAAACATTATCATTAGAAAAAGCTTTAATTAGAAAATAAATAGTTTCATCAAAGTAATATTTGCCAAATTAAATTTTATTTAGAAGTTATTAAATTAACGATTCAAGGCATTAACGCGCTATTTGATAATGCACTTTTCCCTAATGGAGCACCTTTTTATCTCTTAGTGCCTTCTGCTCATACATTAGCATATCTAGTTGATGGAAGAAATAATCCAAGCTGGTACCAGTCGTGTGGCAAGTCGAATATCCTATAGAAAGGGATAATGTATAGGGTTTTCCTGCTGTCTCATTAAACTCTATTAATTGCTTATTAATTGTCGAAAGCAACTGTTCGATATCTACTTTTGTTCCGTCTATGCAAAGAACAACAAATTCGTCACCACCGACGCGGAAGGCCGTTGTGCTGTCCGAGTTAACGTTTGTTAAGATTCGACCGAGATTACGAATAGCATCATCGCCGACTGAATGACCGAATTTATCGTTAATAAATTTGAACTGGTCGATATCCATCATAATAGCACCGATGGAACGATTCCTTTTGCTACGTGTCAATTTTTCGACCATCCAAACAAAATATTTACGATTATACAATCCCGAAAGCTCGTCTTCGTAGGCATTTTGGTTTGCGAGATGCAATTGGACAAATAGTAGGGCGATACTTAAACACATCCATCCAGTAGCTATACCGTAAAATAAACCTTGAACCAGCGTTCCTATAAAAGAAGGTATCACGAAGTAATGAACGGGAAAAAAGCGGATATGACCATTCCGTTTTACGGCGAGAACTGCAAGAATCAGGGTTATCAAATAACAACAACACACAAAAACATAAGAAAGAATTACAATTTTGCCGCGTACGTATACATTTTGTTCGTTAATTGAAAAGATGATGCCTGTCCCGAACCAGTCGCATATAATCAACGCAACTAAAACAGCATACGGAATGATGAGAATCTTGAACCACTTTTTGACTCGGGTTGTGTTACGGAAAATGCGGACATCAACGAATAGCACCCAGAGTAAACCCACACAACTAGAAGCGAGGAAAAGATAGGAATTGATTGCATACTGTAGAATGTGAACCACTATTCCTGGTTTTTCATCCAAGAAGAAAGTTGCTGTTTCTAGAATCAATGCAAAAAAGGTAACCCAAATCATCCCATCGAATATTTTCCCACTCAGATGCTTTTCTTTTCTTATTTCAACTCGGGACAACATAGAAAGGATTAATATGAGCAAACCAACTGAATTAGCAACTAGAATCTCTTCTATAATAATCATTTCCTCAACCACCTTATCAATTGTTAAATTATTTATCAATTTTGGATAAATAATCTTAAAAATTGTAATACAAAATTGTCTAAACTACAACAAAATTTGATATTTTTTTGTTTTGTACTAAAACAAGGCATGAGTCCAATTTCGTTCTTTAGATTTAAAAAAGGATCGCTGATGGTTAGACTAAAAAATATTTGTATCGAAAGAGAAAATGTGGTTAACTGGTCTATGTGTGCTTATTCTAGCGTTGAAGAATGACAAAAATAGCACATTTAATGTTAAACTTACGATAATTAATTTGGATTAGTTATTGTAAAGAAAAATGAAAACCATTTCACCCAACAGTGAAATTCACAATCTTTTAGAAAATGGATTTATTGTATTTTTTAGGGCTTTTAGCTGATAGACCAGTCTTACTGGTAGTAGTGTTGTTAGTCTCTCTCGTCATTTTAATAAATGGCTGGACTGATGCACCAAACGCTATTGCTACATGCGTATCGACGAGAGCTATGTCGCCGAGGGCTGCTGTTATTATGGCGGTCATTTTTAATTTTCTCGGAGTTTTAATAATGTCTCTGATTAGTAGCAGTGTTACTGCGACAATTTCTAACATGGGTAATTTTCATGGTGACACGCACCAACAGCTGATTGCTATCTGTGCGGGAATGGTCGGAATTGTCATTTGGGCAACTGCCGCATGGTTTTTCGGTATTCCAACGAGCGAAAGTCATGCTTTAATCGCTGGGATTGCGGGGGCGGCGGTAGCTTTAAATGGACTGGATGGTTTTAGTGGGACAGGGCAAGCTTGGCTCAATGTTTTATATGGAATTATTATTTCAACAGTCATCGGTTTTGGTTTTTCTTTTTTCGCGACCAAAGTTATTAATTATGTCTTTCGAAAAGCCAATAGAAGAAAAGCCAATAAGTTTTTTGCAAAAGCTCAAATTGTAGGGGGCGCATCGATGGCGTTTATGCATGGCGCTCAAGATGGCTTGAAGTTCATGGGGGTGTTTTTATTAGCCACCAGTTTTATTGAACCGAGCGTTATTGGCGCTGATGGTACATTTGTCATACCCGTTTGGTTGATGATTTATTGTTCGATAGTCATGGGATTAGGAACATCAATAGGGGGATATAAAATAATTAAAACAGTCGGTTTAGACATGGTAAGATTAAATCAGTGCCAAGGATTTATTTCTGATATCACTGCCTCAACCTGTTTGTTTTTTGCTTCATTAGTGGGAATTCCCATATCCACCACCCATATGAAATCAACATCGATTATGGGGGTAGGATCAGCAAAGAGATTTAGATCAGTGGACTGGAATGTCGTGAAAGATATGGTCTTGACATGGGTCTTAACGTTCCCTGGTTGTGGGCTCTGTGGGTTTTTAATTGCTAGATTATTCTTGTTTATATTCTAGGAGGAAACGAAGATGTGTAAAAAGAAGAAAGAAGTTAATTACTATTTTAAAGCGTTTATGGAATCATTTAACTATTCCATCAAAGCTTTGGAATATCTCGAAAAGGTGGTAAATAACTTTAATGGTGGAATAACTGAAAAACACAAAGACGAGATACATGTTATCGAACACGAAGCCGATTTATATCTAAATAGTGTTTTGAAAAAACTTTCTAGAGAATTCATTACGCCGATTGAAAGTGAAGACATACTCGCCATCATTAAAAAAATTGATTCTGCTACTGACGCGATTGAAGATGTACTATTGAATGCCTATGTTTTTGGCGCTAAAAAATTTCCTGAAGTGTCTCTTCAATTTATCGATATCATCAAAAGAGAGAGTCAAGCCCTAGCGGTTGTGTTAGAGGAATTTCCTAATTTTAAAAGATCCGAGGTATTAAAAGATAAAATTATGGAAGTCTTATCAATCGAAGAAGAAGGAGATAGACTATTCATTTCTTCGCTTAAAGAATTATATGAAAGTTCCCTAAGAACTAGAGAAATTCACGTAGCAGAAAGCATCATAAGATCATTTGAAGCTTGTTGCGACATTATTGAAGAAATTGCTCAAGTAATCGATGAAGCTGTGATGAAAAATTACTAATTTTTCTTCTAACAACATAAACGAACTGGTCAGCACTAGGCTGAGCAGTTTTTACTTTGATTGGATTAAAGTAAATAAAATACTTTGTAATTGCAAATATGAATGAACGTTCATATAATCTTTTTAGATAAAATTATGAAAAATATAGAAAATACCACTATTGAAAAAATGGAAAAGCTTTTATCGACAGCCTCTGATAAAACGAGGATGAAGATTATGCTATCTTTGTTGGATGATGCAGAGTGTCATTTTGAAAGAAGTGATGACCGTAACTGCCAAACATGTGAAAAACTAAGCTGCATGATTGAAAAGTGCGTCAACGATATTGCTTTTGATATCAACGCTTCTCAATCCTTAGTATCTCATCAATTAAGAGTGATGAAAGATATCCAACTAGTGGAAGCGAGAAAAGAAGGAACCAGAGTTTACTATTCTTTAAAAGATAAACATATCCGCCTATTGCTCAGTGTGGCTTATGATCACGTGACGGAGGAAGATGAGCATGACTGATAAAATTTATCATATTTCCGGTTTTGATTGTCCGAGTTGCGCGAATAAGGTAGAAATGTTTTTGAGCAAGCAAGAAGATATTGAAAAATGTCACATTGATTTTTCTACTAATAAAATGTTCATCACTTTTAAGAAAAATATTTTAAGTATTGAGGAATTGCTAGTGTTGATTTCTAAAGTTGAAAGTGATCCTATATTTTTAAAGGAATCAAGTAGAAAAATTAGTATAGAAATTCCAAAATTATTCACAAAAGAAATGCGGTTTTTGTTAGTGAGAATAGTATTTGCTTTAGTAGTAGTGATAGCCAATATGTTTATTCTCAATCGTTTTGATGATAGTGGATGGATTAGATTTACTGCATATCTATTGACTACGACTATATTAATTTATGATGTGGCATGGAAAGTTATCCTACATTTAAAAAATAGACAAAACATTATCGACCACAATTTACTAATTGTCGTCGCGGTATTAGGAGCGACAGTCCTTTCCATCATCTACATGAGTGAAAATGATATTGATAAAGGTCTCGACTTCATCATGGAAGGAACGATGGTTACTGGTCTATTTCAAATTGGACAAATTGTTGAAAAATTTGCGACGAATAAAAGTAAATTAGCTGTGACAAACGCCATTCAATTAAGAGTGGAATATGCAAATTTAATAAAAAATGATGCAATTGTCAAAGTTAATCCGGAGCAACTAGTTGTCGGAGATGTTGTTGTTATCAGCGCGGGAGAAATGATTCCTATCGATGGCGAAGTAATGGAAGGTAATGCCTACATAAATAAATCATCTTTGACTGGCGAATCAACCCCAGTGCTTGTAGACGTTAAAAACAAAGAAGTTTTTGCCGGTTTTTTAGTAGAAAGCGGATTCATCAAAGTAAAAGTTTTAAAAAAATATGAGGATAGTGCAGTTTCAAAAATTGTCGAATTAATAGCTAGTAGTGGGGGAAAAAAGAGCAAAGCCGATGGATTTATTGCCCGTTTCGCTCGTATCTATACACCCATCATCGTCCTTTTATCAATCGCAGTATTTTTAATTGGTGGGTTGATTACTAGTGATTGGAGAAATTATTTTCTTTCGGGGTTAGAAATACTCGTCACCGGTTGCCCGTGCGCTATTGTCATTTCTGTCCCTCTCGCCTTTTTCGCGGCCATTGGATTAGCGAGTAAGAGAGGCATAGTAATCAAAGGCACTAGCTATTTGGACGAAATTAATCGGATAGGTAAAGTGATTAGTGATAAAACTGGCACTTTGACAAAAGGTATCTTTTCCATTCAAAAAATTTCTCCAGTTAAAGGAGTCAAAAAAGAAGAATTACTCGAGTCTTTATATGCTGCAGAATGCTTATCGACTCATCCAATTGCTAGAACTATTTGTCACGACATAGATGTTAAATCTCTCGCCGCAAAACAAGTAGATTTTAAAGAAACGACGGGTTTAGGTGTGACGACAGTCTATGAAGGAAAAAGGATTTATGCTGGTAATATTTCTTATATACAACAAACGGGAATAGCAATCAAAGAAGTTAAAGAAAAAGGCATCGTCATCTACTGCCAAAAAGAAGGAAAATATTTGGGCTATATCGTTTTAAATGACGAAATTAAAGAAGAAGTTCACGATATGATAAAACTCTTCCATAAAGAAAAGATTGAAGTAATTTTATTGACTGGCGATAAGAAAGAAAACGCTTCGATATTGCAAAAAGAACTAGGAATTGATTACATCTATAGCGAATTGACTCCAAGTGAAAAAGTCGAATTACTCGAAAAAGAAATGCTTGGCACTAATAAAAATGTTGCTTTCGTAGGAGATGGCATCAATGACGCCCCGAGCATCAAAAGAAGCGATGTGGGATTTGCGATGGGCGCCATTGGAAGCGATATCGCCGTTCAAAATGCGGATGTGGTAATCATGAATGACAATCCGATAAAAGTTTATGAATCGATTAGGATTGCTCGAATAGCGAAAAACACTGCTATTTTCAACATTGTTTTTGCCCTACTTATAAAAATTATAGTGGCAATTCTTGTCATCATTCCGACAATAAATATTCCGATGAAAGTGCCAATTATTGCCGATACTGGATTAACGGTCGTTTTGGTAATAAACTCTTTGTTAGTACTTTATCGACCTATCAACTTAAAGAAAAAATAGTTATATGCTAAAAAGCATTGATCTAGATAGATGATGTAATTTTAATTTTCGTTAGTCTGCGACTGCTTCAGCGGTTTCAATAGCGATTTCAATCATTCTCGCTAGGCCGTGTGCTCTTTCGTCTGATGTCAGTTCTTCTTCTAGCAAAAAGGAATCGCTTACTGTGAGAATACATAGAGCTTTTTTCTTTAGTTTCGCGGCACTGCAATATAAAGCGTAAGACTCCATTTCGACACCTAAAATTCCTAATTCCGCCCATTTTTTCCAATTATTTTGATCAGCATTATAAAATACGTCCGTAGATAAAATGTTACCAACATGAACGGGGACATTTTTATTTTTTGCCACGTTAACAGCTCTAGTGATTAAATCAAAATCCGCTCCCGCGGAAAAGGTGCCGTTTAGTTGGTATTGAAAAGCCCAATTGCTATCAGTGGAAGAGGTACTGGCGATTAAGATGTCAAATAGGTTGATGTGGGGTTGGTAAGCTCCACAAGTCCCCACGCGAATAATCGTTTCTACTTCAAATTTAGAAAATAGTTCATAAGAATAGATTCCGATAGAAGGATGGCCCATACCTGAGGCCATGACACTGATTTTCTTATTATTTTTTGTGTAACCAGTATAACCACAAATATTTCTGACATTTGACACCATTTTTACATCGTGTAAATAAGTATCAGCAATCCATTTAGCGCGTATGGGATCGCCTGGCATTAGTACGACCTTTGCAAAGTCGCCTTTATTCGCATTGATATGAGGAGTTGACATATTTTACACCTCTACTTTCCACTTTATTTTACATTTGTTGGTATTTATTCTCAATGATAGATTGTCTTTGACCTTCAATCTATAAAAATGTAAACTATTTTTATGAGACAATTAAAGTTCAATCAAACTTATTACAAAGTTCTGCTCACTATCAAACTTTTAAATGATTTAAATTATTACCCACTAAATGAAGGGGTTTTCAAAATATTAAGCGGCAAAATTGATGATGAAACCGAGCGGTTTTCTGCTTTTCCAACCTTTGGAACTTTGTCATCTTTCACCAATAAAAAAATATCTCATTTAACATTGATGCTTTTTAGACATGGTTACATCAATAAAATTTTCGATTCAAAAAGAAATAAACTTTATTTTAGAATTACCGAATTTGGCGAACAGTCTCTTGATACCTATGGAAAAAAACACAAACTAAGATTTAGTCATAGGAAAACACGCTTTGAAGAGACAATTGTGAAAATTGATGATTAATTGTCAATAATTCATTTTCAATTGTTGAAAACAAATTACTAAATATATATCATTAGAATACTGAGGAGGGTTAAAAAGAATTATGAAATTCGCTTGGGAAAACGGTGTCGGTAATTTTATCGCCTCAATCATTATCATAGTATTGGTGTATGGTCTTTTGTTTTTTGTTCTTTCGAAAGTAGCAAAACGTCGTGCCAGTTTCGTTTTTATTTCTTTTTCCTTCGTCTTTTTCATCATTTCATATATCTTTGGTCTCGATGTGGTTTGCCAATTGGTTTCTTTTGTCACTTCAGCAGGTCTAGCAGCTAGTTTCTTCGCTAATCTTGGTGACTTAAGAAAATTTATTGCTAATCCTTTTTTTCGTAGAACCGCTAAACCGGTTAAGTTTGGCATCGAAAAAATTTACGATACACAACTCCTTTACAAAAATATTGAAACTACGGTTATTTCTTTGTCCAACTCTCGCATTGGAGCAATTATGACTTTTGAGAAAAATACTTCGTTAAAAGACATTATTAAAAATGGTGTTCCCATTCGCGCTCCAGTAAGTCCGGAACTTTTACTAACTATTTTCTATCCTGGGACACGGCTACACGATGGTGCGGTGGTCATTCATGGGAATGAAATTATTGCCGCTAGTGTTTTTTATACTCCAACCACTAAACCATTTGCCGGAAAATATGGTTCGCGTCATCGAGCGGCCATTGGAATTTCAGAAATATCCGACGCCGTCACAGTCGTGGTCTCTGAAGAAACAGGACGGATTTCCATCGCGGTCAATGGTGATTTAGAATCCTTTAATCAAACTAACTTTCTACGCGCCTTTGAAAACTATATGTCTGACCACACCTCTTCTTAATAATGTATGGAAAATAAAGAGCTATATGATTATCTCATTAAAATCCAATCCATTGCTAAAATTGGATTGGTTTTTTCTAAAGACCCTTATGCGATTACTAACTACCAACAAATCAATGATTTGACGAGGGAAATGCTAGAAAAATTCATGGAGATTAAATTTAATCGCCCCAATTATTTCTCTAGAGATATTTATCCTACCCCAAGCGTTACTGTTAGAACGGTTATATTGAGTGAAGATCGTCAAAAAGCTCTATTTGTTAGAGAGGCTAATACTCAAACTTATTCGTTTCCTGGAGGGTGGGCGGATTTATATGATTCCGCTTCACAAACCGCTAAAAATGAAGCAAGTCAAGAAGCAGGCGCAGATATCGATATTATCCGTCTAGTGGGAATTTTAAATCGTACCCCCTTTAAGACCAGTGTTTACATCCCTGAATATCTCATAATTTTTGAAGCTAGGCTGGTCGGAGATTTGCATGAACACGAATACGAAACAGACGAGGTAAGATGGTTTTCTCTAGAACAACTGCCACCCTTATCTCGAAAAGTGTGCAGAGAAGAAATTGATCGCATTATCGAAGCTATAAAAAACGGAAAAACTATCTTTGATTAAAAAAAGCATAAATGTCCTTAATCATTAAGGTCATTTTTGCTATATTAATTATATGCAATATCCACTTTTTATTGAAACGTTTACAGATATTCAATTGGCTTTTATTATCATCGTGCCAATTGTTATATTGTTGTTTATTGGTATCGGTCTATATTTTCCCATATCTCATTACTACAAAAGAAAAAATTTCCAAATACATTTTTACAAAAAGGTCTATAAAACCGCTTTTGACAGAGATTACTATCTAATCAATCAATTCGTTTTCAAAGTCGATAGCAACAAAACTGCGATGGTGGATCACATTTTATTTGGCGATAAATTTATTTATGTCATTATTTCTCAATACTACGAGGGGGATTTAATTGGCAAAGCCACCGATGCTTCCTTGGTATTTGTGTCGCATCGCGGCAAAAAAAGTTACACTGATAACCCTATCAATCAATCCAAAGTACTGACGAACAAACTGTCTTCTTCGACCGGGCTTAATGCCTCATTATTAATCGGTATTGTCTTGATAAATGATGATTGCAAAGTACAAGTTCAAAGCGAATCAAAGCAATTTTATATTATCCAAAGAAAACGTTTTGCCAGTTTGATTAAGGCCATCGAATCTCGAAAGATAGGGACGATAAACGAACCGCAACTAGCCAAAGCCGTTCAATCAATTGCTAAGGCAAATAAAAGGAAAAAACAATGAAACAATCTCTGAGAAAAGAGGCTTTTGCCAATACCAAAAATAATATCTATGCCAAAATTTCAATCGGTATTTTTTGTGGTCTAGCTCTAATTCTAGTGGCGATGCTAAGCTTTATTGATTTATCTTACGTATTTCTCGCATTACCTATTTTTCTATTTCCTTTTCTTTTTGCTTCTTATATTTCTAGCTATTATTTATTGATTAACCAACCAGTAAATATCACGGTTTTCTTTAATTATTTTATCGGCTTTTTTAAACCGCAATTTATCGGATCGTTTCGCGGTTTAAAATCTCTTCTTAAATCTCTCGCAATATATTTTATTTCTCTTTTTATTTCTTATGTGGTGTTCTATCTTATTTTTAAAAATTATTATGGCGATCCCTTTGTTGAGGCCTTCACTAATTTAGTCACAAGATTTTCATCTGCAGAAATTGGTTATGAAGATATTCTAAATTTATTGCTCGATAACAACAGCTTGTTATTAACCTTCTTTGTCTATATAGAAACATTTGCCATTATCCCCTTTATGCTCTCTTTTATTTACTTTACTTCTTATTCTTCAATTTCCATTTACTATCGCGCTAATATTGTGGCGGGAGCGATGTCGGTGGTTCGCTTATGTATCGCCAATACTTTTCGCAAGTTACGCAAGAAAATGAGTAGAGATTGGTGGTTGCTCAATTGGCCGATGATTGTCCTTTCACTATTAGGAATAATCGTGGGTTTATTGATTGGAATATTCGCGGTTAAAGAGGTGACGTTGTTACCAGCTTTTGTCGTAGTGGGTAGTGTTATTTTATTAATTTTCTTTTTGCCTTTATATTTTTCCAACATGGAAGTTATCTATAAAAAGTATGAGAACGATTTTAAAAAAGGCAACGAAGAAGCAATCAAATTTATTTTACAAAGAATTCAATCGAGCATTGACATGAATGTGGAGGAAAAGAAAAGTATCGAAGAGTCCTTAAAAAAAGAGCAAAATGACGATGAAATTGAATAAAAAAAACCTAGACTAAATCTAGGTAAATATTACTTAAACTGGAGCAGGTGACGGGAATCGAACCCGCATATTAACCTTGGCAAGGTTACGTTCTGCCACTGAACTACACCTGCAATGGAGATTTCCAAATCGCCTAATTATTATAACAAAACACTGGGGTGTTGCAATAGTAAATTATGAAGAATTTGAAGGGGTAAAATTATGATAACCAACAAACAAATAGCCGAGGCAATTTTTCCAAATATTACTTTAACAATCGAGGATTTAGAAAAAAAATATCCTTTGAGAAATTTGCCAAAGGGTGCAGAAGTCACTAGATTTGCCCCTTCACCCACAGGTTTTTTACATACGGGATCTTTATTTACTTCGATGGTGTGCCGCAAGGTGGCCAGTCAAACACAGGGTATTTTTTATGTGAGACTGGAAGATACCGATGTCAAAAGAGAAGTCGCGGGAGCGGGACAACAATTGCTTGAACAATTGAGGGTTTTTAATGTCGTTCCTGATGAAGGCTATTTAGGGGAAAAAGAAAAAGGCAGTTATGGTCCTTATATTCAATCGGAACGCGCTGAAATATATTCGATTGCAGTCAAACATCTACTAGAAATTGGCTTAGCCTATCCGTGTTTTTGTTCGGAAGAAGATGTTGAAAATCTTCGGCTGGAACAAGAAAAACTCAAATGCAATCCTGGTTACTATGGGGAATTTGCTAAATGCCGCAATTTAAGTAATGAGGAAAAATATCAAAAAATTAAAAATGGTGAAAAATTTATCGTTCGTTTTAGAAGTGGTGGTAACCATGAAAAAAAAATAAAAGTCATAGATTTGATTCGCGGGGAATTCGAAATTGCTGAAAACGATCAAGACATCGTCATTTATAAAAGCGATGGACTACCCACTTATCACTTTGCTCATGTGGTCGATGATCATTTCATGCGCACTACGACGGTCATTCGCGGTGAGGAATGGATTGCCTCTTTACCGATTCACGTGCAGATATTCGACGCTATCGGTTGGAAAAAACCAAATTACGCCCATTTGCCTCTTATTATGAAATTAGATGAAAATGGCAATAAAAGAAAACTATCTAAGCGTTTAGACAGCGAAGCCGCGGTTTCATATTTCATTGAAAATGGTTATCCACCAGAAGCTTTGACGATGTATTTGATGACTATTGTCAATTCTAACTTTGAAGAATGGATTTTAAGCCATCGCTTTGAAAAGATGGAAGATTTTGTTTTTTCATTTAAAAAGATGTCGCTTGATGGAGCGTTATTCGATATGGGTAAAGTCAATTTCTTTGCTCGCGAATTATTAGCAAAACTCAACAAAGATGAGATTACCGCCCTAGCGAAAAAGTACGCGGATAAATATAATCCAGATTTAGCAAAAGTCATCAACGACAACCCTTCTTACTTTACGAATATCATGAATATCGATAGAGAAAAAGCTAACCCGAGAAAAGATTTTGAAAGATTTGGCAATATGCTGGATATTATTGGTTTCTTTTATCAAGACCTCTATGAAAAAGAAGTAGCGGAAGGTTTAGAATTCAATCCAAAATTTTCTAATGAAGATTTGATAAATGCCCTAATTACAATAAAAGAGCAATTATCTTTTGATCATGAAGATGAACAATCGTGGTTCAATAATCTCAAAGAAATCGGCGCTGAGTTAGGTTACGCTACGAGCAATAAAGATTATAAGGCTAATCCAACCTTATATAAAGGCAACATGAGCGATCTAGCGGAAATCCTCCGCATTGCTTTAACTTCGAGAAAAAATGCTCCTAACTTATATTCTGTTATGCAAGTTTTGGGCAAAGAAGAAAGTATAAGACGTATCGATTACATTTGTTCTTTATTAAAAAAATAAATGAGAGTACAATGACTCTCGCTGGTCCCATGGTCAAGAGGTCAAGACGAGACCCTCTCAAGGTCTAATCTCGGGTTCGATTCCCGATGGGATCGCCAAATGTTATCTGTAATGAACATTGTTAGGATGGATAAATACCATCCACTATAGTTCAAAACAATGAGGAACCATTTTGAAGGCCTCTCTTGTTATAAAGTCCCTAATAAAATAAATAATTTTTCATGAAAACGCGATTATCGCGAAAAGTTTCTTTTAGTTTTTATATATTTCTAAAAACCTAGCTTTCTATTGGTTAGGCATTTTTTTCAGATAAATAAAAATAATTGCACCAAAATGCTTCTTTTTTTTACTCTTAATATATGAGATCTCAAAAATGAAGATAGAAGCTGAACTTCAAAACGCTCTCAGGCTAAATTCTAAAGACAAGGTTAATTGTGTTTTTGAAAAAATATACAATAGCTATTTTAAACTTGGTATGTTCATAGCTTTACAGTACCTTGATGAGCATAATTCAATAGAAATCGTGGATGATGCTTTCGTTTCTTTCTTTGAAATAGTTTTGAAAAACAAAAGATGCGACATCAAAAACATTAAACAATATTTATGTGCTTCAATTAAAAATGCCTCAATAAAAAAACTAAAAGAATTGAAAAACTTAGTGTCGTTCAATGAAGATATCGATTACCATCAAAACGATTGTAATGATATCTACCTAATTGAAAAATTATTTGCAGAACTAAGTAATGAAGAACAACATATCATTACAGAACACATTATTTTAGATAAGACATTCAATGAGATTTCAGACGAATTAAAGAAACCTTTAAATTCTGTTAAATCAACTTATCGTCGTGCAATTTTAAAAGCGAGGAGAAAAGAATTATGGTTAAAAAAATAATCCTTAACAACATCAATGAATTTATGCCTTCGTCTAATGGATATGGCAAAATAAAAAGCAAATTAGATTTTGATGGTTTTCAAACTGACTCAATGCCAAAAAAGAATAAGAAAAAAGGTTTGGGCATAATCATTCCAGTTTCAGTTTTAACAGTCGCGTGTATCGCTTCCGCGGTGATTATTCCAACTTTATTGAAAAAGGCAGCAGGACAATCGATTTCGTTAGAGAATTCATTCTTTACAACTAAAAATAGCAATCAAAGTCTTGCAATTTGTGAGGCAATTTATTATCCAAAAGTCAATTCAAACTACAAAGATTTAGATTCTTTTAATGTAGATGTAATGGTTGCAAATCTGTATTACGGAAAAAGAAATGATGGGTCTGTTGGCCTTTTTGTTGGAACAGAGGAACGTCCTGGATATAGTTTCGATGCAATCAACATTTCTTTAAATAATGCTAAAAAAGAATTAATAAAACAATATCATGTAGATATGTCCGAATATTCCAAGCAAGAAAACGGAATAAGGAAAGATAAATCTGATATTAGCAGAGATGACTTTAAGTTAGTCTATTCCTTCAATTTGATTGAACTATTTGATGAAGCTTACAATGGGAATATACAATTTGAAATTAACTACATAGAAAGAGAAAATGGAGGCAATGTTCATATTTTTGGAAAAAGCTTTTCGTTGCATCTTAATAAAAATCACGACTCGATTTCTCTAGACAATTTTGAAACTGAAGACATTGAAAATAATCAACTTTTAGAAGGAGATGTCTATTATATGGATGTTATCGATGCTTTATCAGGCCAATCTTTTGATTATGAAAATCCAAATTATGCATATATTCAAATTCATGCTTGGGATAGCCGAATTTATGTTTTTGATAACCCTCGGCAAGTTTATGAAATTATTTCAAATTTTAATAGTGTGCCCTTGCACAATATTGTGAGTTCTCCTTCTCACAAAGAAGAATTACGGAAGAACATGGTGCATAATGGCATGCGAATTGTAACTTCTTACAGATATAGTGGGAAGGCTGATAATAGTGAGGATGCAGTTATATCTTTTATTGTTTGCCAAGATGGAACCTTAGCATTAACAGACAATAGGGATATTTTCTTATTTTATTCAGAATCTAATGCTGTTGATTATAGTTATATTGTAGGTATTGTCAAAGAAATGGATGGTGATTGAAGATGAAGAAGACAATTATACTCAATTTAATTATGACCCTATCTCTAGGTCTTTTTACTCAAACTATTTCAAACAAGAAATTCGAAAAAAATTTTCAGAATTGGATGAACCCTTTTTAGTTCACAAAAGTCCAAATAAGGTCCCGTGTGATGATGGGAATGGTATCCAACTTGTTAATCATGATGTTTTTAGTTCACATATGATTCCAACGAGGAGCACCACTTCGAACTATGTTTATACTCCTAATGGAACGCCTGTTCAAGTGTACACTTTTGACGAATTACCGCCGGAATACATAGATGATTTAAATGAGTATGGAGACACATTAGTGCCAGATGCAACACGTGTTGGCCCAAGCACCAGTAAATACAATTGTCACTCTTACGCTTGGTATATGCAGTCAACACTCAATACTTACTGGATGAATTATCCGTATGAATATTACACTGATGGAAGTTATGAAGAAAGCACTGGCGATGCTGGTGATATTATTTGTTATTTTGATGAGTATGGGGAGAACCTGCATTCAGGAATTGTTATTGCAAGATCAACAGGAACTTCGAATGGTGTTTGTGGAGATTCAAATTTGGTTACAGTTAAATCAAAATGGGGAGCATGTGGATTGTATGAGCACCGCGGAGATCAATGTCCTTATACATCTACATACTATGGAGATGCGACTTATGTATGCTACTATAAACCACGAATTAATGATGCAATTACATTATCAAATCCAAGCTCAAATAATACTGAAATAATTCAAAAATTTTACACCGTGCCAACTAACAGCAACATACAAAACAATTATGCATTGTATGGTTTAGATGTTGTCTATAGGAAGACATACAACTTCGAAATATCTTCGGGTTGCGAGTTAAATGTCAGATTTTATGATGAACATATGCATCTAGTTACTTTTAATATGACAAGCAATTACGAGAATGGAGTATATAGAATATCGTTTAGAAGATACCTTAATGTCGGATACTACTATTTACGAGTTGCTTATGATGACAATTCAGATTATGGGACAATTAATACCAAGATAGTAAACGAACATTCGCATTCATATGGTTCTCCTTACTTATGGTGGAGTCTCACTCAACATCGATCAACTTGTGAATGTGGTTCGACTCATTTAGAACCACATGTTGTATCTCCAGGTTCTTTCAACCCTGGTGATCAAACCGCTACATGTATTTTATGTGGCGGTCTTGCTTCAATTGGAATGCAACCAGCATCATTAAATAATTATCCAACAAGTTTGAATGGTAGTTTTATTTTACCAAATGGAGTTATTGTGTTGGTTGATGAAGACATTGATGCATATTTGAATGGAACGCTAGTTTTTAATTATCTAGATATAGATTAATATCGATAAGGAATATCACTATTTAAAATCCTCACCTGAAGCAATCGGTGGGGATTTATTTGGTTAAATTTATATATGTTGCCCATAATAAACGTTATGAGGAACCATTTTGAAGGTTTCTTTTACTATAAAATCCTTAATAAAATAAATAATTCACAACGGAATAACAATTTGTCTTTCTTTAGGATTAATTATCAATTGTAAATATCTTGTATAGGGAACCATTAAATATTGCAAATAAAAATCTGTTTTGTTTAGATATAAACGTGCAGTAACAGGTTGTTTTTATTAAAAACACCGCTAGAGAATGCATTACAAATAACGTGGAAGGATTTTTCTATAAAAGAAATACCATTGCGTACAAAGGTGTGAAGCTTCATTGCCAATAGGGGACAAGAATAAACGAGGAGAACAGTTTATGTTAGTAATAGAGCATTTAACAAAAAAATACGGAGACAAAAAAGCCGTTGATGATTTAAGTCTTCATATTTTACCTGGTGAAATCTATGGTTTTATCGGCCATAATGGCGCGGGCAAAACTACCACTCTTAAATGCATCGCGGGTATTTTAAGATTTGAAGAAGGATCCATTTTAATCGATGGTCACTCGATAGTGAATAATCCTTTAGAGTGCAAAAGAAAACTCGCTTATATTCCAGATAATCCCGACTTATATGATTTTATGACAGGTATCAAATACCTCAATTTCATCGCGGATATTTTTAAAATCCCTGCTCTTGAAAGAAAAGAACTCATTAAGAAATACGGCGATCTATTCGAATTGACAAAAGATTTAGCGCAACCAGTCGCTACTTATTCTCATGGTATGAAACAAAAATTAGCGATTATCTCTGCGCTGATTCATAAACCAAAACTGATTATCATGGACGAACCTTTTGTCGGTTTGGATCCGAAGGTTTCCCACACCATGAAAAAACTCATGAGAGAACATTGTGATAATGGGGGAGCCATCTTCTTTTCCACTCACGTTTTAGAGGTGGCAGAAAAGCTATGTGACAAAATAGCCATTATCAAGAATGGTAAGCTCGTTAAAGCTGGGACCATGGAAGAAGTTAAAGGCGATGAAAGTTTAGAATCCGTTTTCTTGGAATTGGAGGATTAACATGCTAGGAATCCTCTTAAAAAAGCAAGTGACAGAAGCCTTTAGATCATTTTTTTACGATGCAAAAAAGAATCGTAACCGTCCAAAAATTCAAATAATTTTACTTTTTACTCTATTTGCTCTTCTCATGTTTGGTTTTTTAGGTGGGGCATTTGGAGTAATGGCGTATTATATGTGCCCCCCTTTAATCGAAGCTGATGTCGGTTGGCTTTATTTCATCGTATTTTCTTTGTTCGCCATCGTTTTTGGAGCTTTTGGCAGTGTTTTCAATACTTATTCTGGACTATATCTATCTAAAGACAATGACTTATTGCTATCGATGCCCATCCCCGTTAAATACATCATTATTTCTCGTTTGTTGAATGTGTATTTATTGGGACTGATGTATTCGGGATTAATTATTTTTCCCGCGATTGTTATTTATTGGGTTTTTGCAAAAATTACTTTTGCTAATTTTATCGGAGGCCTCGCCCTAATCTTTATCATTTCTTTAATTGTTTTAATTTTATCTTGTTCGTTAGGTTGGGTAGTAGCGAGGATTAGCTTGCACCTTAAAAACAAGAGTTTCTTCGTTGTTATCATCTCTTTGTTAGGTTTTGCTTTCTACTATTTTTTGTATTTTCAAGCTAACGAGGTGGTGGAAGATTTACTAGAAAACGCTGCGACATATGGTCAGAACATCAAGGGATCAGCCTATTTCTTATACATGTTTGGAAGAATTGGCGAAGGCGATTGGTTGTCTCTATTAATTTATCTAGTTGGTGTTCTTGCGGTTACCGCTCTCGTTTTTATGATTTTGTCTTTTAATTTCATTAAAATCGCTACTACGGTGGGAGCGAGTAAAAAAGTTGTTTATAAAGAGAAATTAAACAAACAAAAACCAGTTTTCATCACCGTTTTGAATAAGGAATTCAAGAGATTTTTCTCCAGTGCTTTATACATGCTAAATTGTGGAATGGGTATACTTTTTACCATTATACTAGGAGTCGTCGTTATCTTTTTTGGTAAAGATGTTGTCGCGTCAATTGAGCCACACCTCTTAGAATTTCCTGGTTTATTTGTCGCCATTATTTGTGCTTTCTTATTTTCGCTAGCATCGATGAATGACATTGCTGCTCCTTCAATCTCTCTTGAGGGGAAAACCATTTGGATCTATCAATCTCTACCAATTAAACCCAAGATAATTTTGCACGCCAAAGCGATGGTACAAATCATCCTAACAACTATCCCTATGCTAGTCGCAATCATTCCCATTGTCGTTGTTATCAATACGTCAATTTTAAACAAAATTTTAATTGGTGTTATCGCTTTGATCTATGTGGTATTTAGCAGCTATTCCTCCTTATTTTTAGGTTTGAGATTTGCCAATTTAAGTTGGACTAATGAAATGATGCCTATCAAACAAGGAGCGGCGGTGACGATTTCTATTTTTGGGGGTTGGGGGTTAGCGATTGTTTTCTTAGGTCTATACTTTCTTTTCTCATACTTTTTAGGCTTAAATATAGCCATTTATCTCATTATTTTTATCGTGATATTCGCGGCATTAACCATATTGATTATTCATTATTTAAATCATCGGGGGAGCGAAAGATTCGCTCAACTCTAATGACCAGTTTTCCGAAAACTACGCATTTTTATTGGAAATGCTTACGCGATGTGTTATTTTATTTAGCGTTAACCCAAGAAAGAAAGGAAGTGGTTAGTTAATGGATGTGCCGCTGTCGTGGATCATCATCATTGTTTGTCTACTCGCGAACTTTTTCTTTTCTGCTGGGGAAACCGCTCTTGTTAACGTTAATCGCTTCAAAATGCAGGTTGAAGCGGATGAAGGCAGTAAAACCGCTAAACTAGTGCTTCACGTGGCTAAAAATTATGACCGAGCCTTAATCACTGTTTTAATCGGTATAAATATAGTTACCATCATAGCTAGTACTGTTTCGACAGTCTTATTTTATAATTTGTTAATTTCTATGGGGTTAGAAAACGAAACGATATCCATTATATCGTCGATTTTTATTACCCTATTATTTTACGTTATCGGCGATACTTTACCTAAAACCATTGCTCGCACTATTCCCGATACATTATCAAAAATATTAGTATATCCTATATATTTTTTCATGCTTATTCTTTTTCCCATTACTTATACTTTTGACAAATTAACCAAACTAATCGAGACCGCTTTTAAAGTCAAAGAAGAAGTGAAGTTCGACGAAGAAGATTTCGAAAGTGTCATCGAAAAGGTGTCAGAAGAAGGGGTTATCGAAGAAGAACAGGGGGATATTATTCAATCGGCTCTAGAATTTACAGACACTAATGTTAAGGAAGTGTTAACGCCCCGCAATAAAATATTCGCTTTAAATATTCGCGGATTAACTAAAGAACAACTCCACGAAATTATCGTAGAAACAAATTACTCTAGAATTCCAGTCTACGAAGGTGAATTTGATAATATCATCGGTGTTTTGCATATCAAAACATATTTGAGCGCTTATTTAAAAAATCCCAATGTTTCTATTAAAAAAGAACTTCAAAAACCTTATTTTGTTTCTTCTGATATTATGATTGACGATTTATTCACTGGTTTTAAGAAAAACCACACCCATATTGCTCTAGTGAGAAATGAAAAAAATAAAATTATTGGTATGGTTACCATGGACGACGTTTTAGAAGAATTAGTCAGCGATATTTCTGAGCCCAACCATGAGAAAGGTCTGAAATGATTATGAAGTGGTATTATTGGTTGATCGTCGCTATATGCTCTCTACTTTCGATGTTTTTCTCCGCCGCCGATATGGTTTATTCAAGCGTCGATAGAGCTCGACTGGTTCGCGAGACTGGCAAAAAAGAAAAACGCGCTAAAGCCGCGCTTAAAATTGTCGACGATTACGAATTACCGATATCAGCGATTTTATTAGGCAATAACATCGTCAATATTTTCGCTAGCTCGATTGTCACCTTTATCGGCATATCTTTAAATCCTGATAATCCAGGTTTAGGAACGGCTATTGCTTCTGGATGCTTTACGGTATTTCTCATTATCATGTGTGAATTTTTACCCAAAGCTTTGGCTAAGAGATTTACCTATTCTCTCGCCATTGCTTTTGCTTATCCTGTTACCTTTATTAAATATCTGTTCTTTATCGTGGTTTGGCCCATTTCGAGAATATTTAAAGCGATTGTTAAACTATTTGCCAAAAAGGCCGAAGAAGAAGAGAAAATCGGAGTGGATGAGCTCGATGAGATGGTCAACGTCATCGAAGAAGAAGGCATTTTAGAAGAGGAACACGCGGAATTACTGAGAGGCGCTATTGATTTGAGTGATATTGAAGCTTTTGAAATCATGACACCACGCGTCGATGTTTATGCAATTGATGTGGAAGATGATATCAACGAATTAATTAAGGACGAAGATTTTCTCATCTATTCGCGCATTCCAGTCTACAAGGATACTATCGATAATATCATCGGTATTTTGCCAGTTAAGGCTCTAGCAAAAAAACTTTTAGTTAACGATACTAATATTGATATTGCTTCTTTGACCTATAAACCATTAATGGTCCCCAGAAATCACCAAATTTTGGATTTGCTTAACGAATTTAAACAGAGCAAAGTGCATATTGCCGTGGTCAAAGATGAGTACGGAGGGACAGAAGGTATTGTCACCATGGAAGACATCTTAGAAGAAATTGTCGGCGATATTTTTGATGAAGATGATGAAATCGAAGAAGAATACATCACGCAAGGAAATGGCATTTATATTGTCGATGGAACGATGAATCTCGATGATTTCTTTGAATTAATTGAGTATGATAATGAAGTAGAGACGGATTACAACACAGTCGGTGGCTTCTGCCAAGATATCCTTGATAGATTTGCTAAAAAAGGAGATGAATTTGATTTTTCTCATTTCCGTTTCAAGGTTCTAGAAGCTGATGAATTTACTGTGAATAAATTAAAAGTAACCGACTTAACGTATGAAAAAGAAGGGTAGGGCCTATGAATGAATGGTGTTTTTAAAAGGGTATTAGTCGTTTCCGTTGGTAAGACTAATTCTCTTTCTTTAAATCACTCACAAAACGAATTTTCAATGCTCTTAAAGGAAATCAATCTACAAGTCGTGGCTTATTTTTCTCAAGACCTCGACAGTATCGAAAAAAGTACATATATCGGCAAAGGAAAGCTGAAAGAAATCGCTTTCTTTTGTTTAACGCACAATCGGAATCACCCTTTAGAGAGAATTGATTTTGTGGCGTGCAATTTCGAGTTATCAGGTTTACAAAAGAAAAACATCGAAGAAGTGGTGGGGGCGGAAGTCATCGACCGAACCTTTGTTATCCTCGATATTTTTGAACAGAACGCTCGGACGAGAGAAGCGAAAGCCCAAGTGGAAATCGCTCGTTTATCTTATCTACAAAATCATCTCGTCGATGAAAAAGCTTATTATTCTCAAGTTACCAGTGGTACTGGTCAAAATAGAGGTAAAGGTGAAAAGCAAATTGAACTCTCCAGAAGACAAATTTCTAAGGCGATTCTCAAAAAGAAAAAGGAATTATCTTCGATAAAATTATCGAGGAGAAATTCTCGCCGTCGAAGAATCAATAATCCGATACCTAAAGTATGTATAGTAGGTTATACAAACGCTGGGAAATCCACCCTTTTAAATCGCTTGGTAAAACTGAGCAAAGAAGAAAAAACGGTTGTAGAGAAAGATTCACTTTTTGCTACGCTCGAAACTTCAACAAGAGCGATTTCTGTTTACGGCTATCCCACTTTCTTTTTAACGGATACCGTCGGTTTTATCTCTGAACTACCTATTTATTTAATCGATGCTTTCCGTTCGACGTTAGAAGAAATTAAAGAAGCAGATTTATTAGTGCAAGTCATCGATTTATCTGATCCTTTTATGGAAAAAGAAATTGAGACTACTCTTGAAATTATCAAAGATTTAGAAGCGGATCAAATCCCAATGATCAATCTATATAATAAATATGATTTAATGGGGGGACCGGTGAATTTCTTGCCAAAAGAAAATGAAATGCTGGTATCTCTTCTTGATGAAGAGGATGTCATAGAATCTTTAAAATTTATCATTTCGAATATTACTAAAAACTGGGAAAAGACACAATTGTTGTTGCCTTATAGCGTTGATTTCGCCTCTTTTAGTAAAGAAAATTACGTTATTAATTATGTAGAAAAAGAAAACGGCATCCTTTATAATGCCTACCTTAACCCTTCTTTTTCCTATAAATATCTAAATAAAAACTAATGTTTTATATGTTCCATGTAAAGAGCGTAAACTTCGTCCGCTACCTCTTCGATAGTTTTATGTTCTGAATCGATAATGTAATCAACTTTTGGAATGCAGTTTGTGGCAAAGATTTTTCGATCGTTGTCAATTCTTCTTTTGGCTTCTTCTTCGTCATCACCTCTATCAATCATTCTTTTGAAACACAACTCTTCAGAACTAGATAAAAAAAACGTTACAATTCTTTTGTCTTTCGATTGAGAATACGTTTTTAAACCTTCTAAATCAATGACCAGTGAACGATTATCGGCGATTTGATTTTTTGTGGAACCATAATAATTTCCGTTATAGATGGTGTGCTCGATAAAAGCCCCTTCTTTAATCATTTGTTCAAATTTTTCTTTGCTCACAAAAAAGTAATCTCGGCCATCCACCTCTCTATTTCTTTTTTGGCGTGTTGTGGTGGTGATGGCTCTAGCAATTCCGTATTTTGCCATTAACATTTTGGCAGCTTCTGTTTTTCCCGAGGCGCTCGCTCCGCTTAAGACGATCATACTTCTTCCAATTCTTGATTTTAATCTATTGTATATAAAAACGATATTTATTATAAGAGTTTTCTTCATAATTCGCTCTTATTGTGTAAACCCAGGTTTTTTGCCTAGCATTTAACTTGTTTTTTGGACAAAACACAAAAATAATCCCTACTTCTTTATTAGAGGGTTTGTAGTGACATTTGATAAGAAGAGTTTCAAAGATTTAAACGCCATGACGGAAATGATAGCACAGCGCTACTTTTTAGCGCGGAGACTCCATCAATTAAAAAGTGAACAATCTCTAGGAGAGAATGAATATTGCGGCGAAGGTTCTTATCGCATTTATCTCTTCAAAGTTTTAAATGCTTTCGAATCTCTCAACGACAAAGAAAAAATTCTCATTAATAGCGAGTTTTTCTTTCAAAACTATGAAGATTGGTGGAAACCTATTTACACAAAAGCGAGTTTCTATCGGTATAAAAAGCAAGCGATGCTAAGCTTTTTAGGAGCGTTTTATAATGGCTAAATTACCTTTAATAATTTTGGCGTTTATACTGCCTAGTGTTTATTCAGTCAATAAAATTGGTTCACCGATAATTATTGTCGATCCCAATAATCCCAGCGGCTCTCTTTCCTTTCCTCCAATTTCTTTTAGTTCATCATCTGCTTCAAGTTCTTCTAAGCAACCATCTTCCTCGATTTCTTCCTCTTCCTCAAACAACACTTATTCAGATTACATTTCTACAGCTGGAATCTATGGTCCTTACCATGTCGGCGATGAGGATTTTTCGGTATCTTTCAACTATCGATTGAACATTTCCAATCAGTCTATAAAAGAAAGGTTGCGTTTATTAGATGGTAATAACGAAGTGGTGCACGCTGAAACTAAAGCCATCAAAGAATACGCTAACAACAGTTTAAATAACGTTTCTTTTAATGTCCCTATCAGCAGTTTTTTCACAGAAAAAGGTTTAACAATAAAATTTGAAATATTGAAAAGTAGCGGCAATTATATTTTAAAAGGTCACGAAGCGAAATTTTATCCGCCTAAACATCAGTACGTTAATTATCAAACATTAAAACAAAATCCGTACGTCAGTCAAAACTTAGGTTTTTATGCCGATGGGACTTCATTAAAGGGCATTTATGAAACCATCGATTTTCGTGAGATTGGTGATTATTTAGATGTCGATTATTACTATAGACTCAGTTTAAAAAACGTTAAATTTCGTTATGAAAGTTTATTTCCTTTAGAGTACAAAAATATTAATTTGCGTTTTAACGATAAAGAAAATCTATTTCCGTATGTCAATCATGATTTACATAATGATATAAATCTTCCTTTAGTTTTAGAGAATAAACAAGGAGCAGTTTCCTTCGCATTTAAAGACAAGTTTTATGTCAACAAAAGAACGCTACAAATTAGTGAAACCTATCAAGTAGGCTATGCCTTAACTTCTGATTTTTATCTGCCGATAAATGGCAAGAAGATTTTTAACGATAAAAACTTATTTATCGATATTGAAGATTTAGGTGCAGATAAAATGTCGACGACCATCGCAGTTAAATATGATGTCAGCAAATCATTGATGGGTTTATGTCATGACGCAGAACATTGCCTAGTAGGAGGAACGAAGTAATGTTTTTAATGTTTATTTCCTTATTTGTTGTCGTGATGTCATGTAACTTTTGTACGATTTCTTATCAACTAAATGGTATCAATCGCTTAGTTTTATCTACACCTTTAGCGCTTTTTGAAACTGCGGTAGTTCTTTATAACCTTTCCACAGGAGAAAATCCTTATTTCGATAAAGAAATATTAGAGGACAATATTCATTCATATTTTGACTACTCCCTACCTCGTTATAGCAAAGATTATTCGGTTACCATTTCCTATTACAATCAAGAAGATTATTCCATTTGCCTTTCTGATAAGCCAGAAGCCACGGAAATACTAGTCGAAGCAACGTTAACTTTTTCTTTTCATTATCAAAGATCAATGTACTACGAAATCAGGAGTCAATAATGGAAGTAAATAGGTTAATTGATTATCTGGAAAATTCCTTCTTGTCACCCCTAGTTAAAAATAGTGATATCACCGATATTTCTTATAATGGGGAAGATATTTTTTATTTGAACAATAACTACGGAAGATTAAAGAGCGATATAAAGATCAATTATCAAACCGCTAAAGATTTTATTCGGCAAATAGCTAATCTGGCGGAAAAACAATTTTCTTATCAAAATCCCGAATTAGATATTTCGTTTGGGCGATATCGCATCAATGCTTTACACCAAAGTGTTTGTCGCAAAAACAACATTGAAAGCGTCTGTTTTTCTATCCGTTTGTCTTCAACCACTTTAAAAATTGGACAAGACGATCGTTTTCTAGGCCAAGAAATTAGGGACTTATTAGATGTTTTAATTTATTCTCAAGTGTCTTTAGTTATCGGAGGAATAACGGGAAGTGGAAAGACGGAATTACAAAAATATCTGTTGACGAGGATGAGTGAAAATTCTCGCGTTATCGTCATCGATAACATATTAGAGTTAGATCAATTGTCTTTAGAAAATCAACTCGATTTAAATATCTGGCAAGCCGATGAAAATCGCGAGCAAGTTTCTATCAGAAAGTTGGTTAAAACTGCTTTGAGAAGTAATCCTGATTGGCTCATTGTGGCGGAAGCACGCGGTGAAGAAATGCTCGAAGTTTTGAATTCTTCTTTAACTGGTCATCCCATCATTACTACGATTCACGCTCTTGATATCTACAACATGCCAAACCGCATGGCGAGAATGATTATGATGAATCCTCAAAAATTACGCTTCGATGACGTCTATCGAGATATTTCGCATAACCTGCGTTTTTACATCTACCTGAAGAGGAAATATACCACTAGTGGATTGGTTCAAAGATACATTTCATCCATCGCCTATTTCGATCAGAAGGGCATGGAAGAAATATATGGTAGCGATGGACTTACCAAGAGTTATGGAAAGTTACCAAAGGCCGCCTTGCAATTATTAGACTTATCTCAAGCGAGCCTACTTTTCAAAAAAACGTTTATAGGAGGATAAAAATGAACTTAGTGTTAATTGGTCTAATTGTTGCTTTTGCCTTTGCCGGCGCTATTTATATCACGAGTGAAAACTTAATATCCACCTTATTGATTTTTACGTTGACTATATCATTTTTTGTTTTCTTCGTGAGAAGGCAAATCAACAAATACCAAAATAAAATCCGTCGCTACCATCAGTGTTATCAATTCATTAATAACTTTTTAATTACTTTAAGCGTTAGAGGTTCTTTAAACGCAGCGATGCAAAGCGGTTACGAAACCGCGGATAGTGAAACCAAAGAAGTCATTGACTCGATAAAAGAAATGAATGAACAAGAAAAGTTGTCTTACTTAAAGAAATATTTCACCTTTGATTTATATCATTTGTTTTTGGATATCGTGACGTTATGGAACGAACAAGGAGGGGATATTCTCGTGATGAGTAAACATCTCGTCAATCAAGTGCGACTAAAAGAACAATATGTCCTATATTGTCAAAATGTTTCTCGTTCAAAAGTCATCGAATTCGTAGTTTTGTGGAGTATTGCCCTAGGCATTTTAGCCTCTCTGCGTTTTGCGCTTTCGCAGTTTTATCACTATATTAGCAAAACAGTGGTCTTTCAAAGCTCCATCGTCATTATTTTTATTTTTGTTATTTTTTCCATCTATGTGATGGTTAAAAGAATTACTCAGATCAATTTAGAAGGATGGAAAGAACATGAAAATTAAGGAAACTATTAATTTTGTCGGTTTGTCTTATCAGACGGAAATAATAAAAATCACGATAATCAATATTATTGGATTTGCTCTTGCGGCAGTACTCTTCTTTTTGCTAGACCAAATTGTGTGGGCCATCATCGCTATTCTAGGGCTATTTCTATTAGATTATTATTTGCTGACCAGTTATCAAGACAAAAAGAACATCATTCTGAAAGAAAGAGAAAACGAATTAGTGACAATTATTTCTTATTTCGAAGTCTATATCGAAAACAAAAATAATGTCTATCAATCTTTTAATTTGCTCTTACCATATTGTTCGCTCTGGATGAAAGAAAAAATTGAAAATATGCTCAAAGAAATAGATAAAGATAAATCAGTTCAACCCTTCGTCAATTTTGCCAAAAATTTTCAACAAGTAGCCTTTTCTAGCTTGATGCTTTCGATTTATCAAATGGTCGACCAAGGGGAAAATAGTTCTCAATTAAATCAGTTTAATGCGACATTTGATGAACTAGCTAAAAATCGCGACAAAGAAATGATGGAACAAAAAGAAAAATCGTTAACTAATATGTCAACCTTTCCTCTCGTAGGAGCGGGTCTCATTACTATTTCTTTAACGATTTCCATATTATCGGTTTTAGGAGAGCTCGTTAATGTCATATAAAATTAGTCTTGTTTTATCGATGATCTTTATTTCTTTATTTTTCCTTTTTGGTGTCGACCTTTTGTGTTTGCAGTCTGCCTACAGCGCTTTAGACGCTAAAGCTAATAACATCTCCTATTTAATATCGAGAAACGGAGTTATTAATCAAGAATTTATCGAGGAAATTGAAAGTACTTTTCATGTGGAATTTATTTGCGATGAATATCCCGCTCCGACATTTGGCCAAAAGATTACTTACATTATCACGAGCAAATTCCATCCCATGGTTATCGATAAAAATGAAATGACGATTGCGGTGCAAAGAATGACCATCATCGGTTTTTATGGATAGAAAGGAGGAAGGTTATGTCTGAAATTAAAGGGCAGTTATTAGGTATCATCTTAGTTATCATGGTGTTTGGTATCGTCGCCGCTAGTTTGACAACAGTGTTTACTAACTTGACAAATTCTGTTTCGAGCGAAGTCGCGAAAATAGTTAGTAGCATATAACTATGGTTTTCAAAAAGGTTAACGGCTCCAAAAAGGGCCGTTTTCTGTTGAATGAAAAACATTTATTGTATAGAATAAAGGAGTTATGAAATCAGTAGAAATTGTTAAAGAAGCTATAAAGGATCGCGTTGATGTTAATTCGATAAGTTACGAGGACAATCTTGTGGATATTGGTTTAGATTCTCTCGATCTAGTGGAAGCGATGTTAAAAATCGAAGAAGTTCTAAAAGTTGAATTCTCCAGCGATGAAATTGTCAATCTAAAAACTGTCAAAGATCTCGTTGATTTGATCGAGTCGAAGAAATAATAAATTGTCTTGTCTTTGGTGCAAGCGCATGATAATATTTAATCCGCGCTCGAGGAGCGTGGTTGCTACTGCCTACCTAGCTCAGTCGGTAGAGCTATCGGCTGTTAACCGATCGGTCGTAGGTTCGAGTCCTACGGTAGGCGCCACGATGTGGCCTATTGGAGAAGTGGTTTAACTCACATGCCTTTCACGCATGCATTCATGGGTTCGAATCCCGTATAGGTCGCCATATAAAAATTACTCGCCAATTATCGCTAAAATTTCAGTGACAAAGGCGAGTTTTTATTTGAAGTTAAAACATCAAGTAAAAAAGTTGTAAAAATGTTATAAAAATGATTGTTATATCATTTAAAAGAGAGGTAAAAAGGTACAATGTGTATGAACACCACTGATAGTGATGGAATAGAAAAAGGAGACAAGGAGGAGTTCTATATGGGTTATGCTGACAGGCAAGAAATCATCGAAGCTTACACACATGCTTCGCTCGATTCTATTGAAAAGATACTTTCTAAGTACGGTTATGAAGTTCAAAGAAGTTCTGTTTCAATTACTGCCGTTTTGAAAACGTTACCTGGATACAACAGTAACATTTTAGTTCTCGACAAAGACGGCATTAGATACTGCAAGGACACAGAAACTAGTAAAGGTATCTATTCCAGCCCAAAAATTGATCGGTTGAACAAAATCATTTCTGAAGCTGAAAATTTGGAAAAATAATCACCGATTGAACATGTATAAATGAAAAACTAAAAAGTTTCATTGATTAAACAAAACATTAAAATGCACATTAAATACTAAACAAAAGTAGTGTTTGATGTGTCGAACTCTTCATCAAAAGCAAGATCTCTTTATTTGTTGGATAGGGTAGTCCAAAAATTTTTTGGATACTATTTTAGTTTTTTACTGATTTGTAAAAAAAAGTATATCTGTTGCAAAAAAAGAGGTCTAATATTAAAATGCCGATGAAAAATATGAAAGTTCGTGTGTTTTCTATCGAAGAATTCTCGGTCTACGATGGTCCTGGGATTAGGACAACAGTTTTTTTAAAGGGTTGCCCGTTAAGATGTAATTGGTGTCATTCACCAGAAGGGCAGGATTTTAAAAATTATACATTGAGAAGTCCTAATGGCTGCTTGGAATGTGGTGCTTGTTTTGACGTTTGTCCTACTCGTAGAGAAAATTGCGTTGCTTGTGGAAAATGCATTGACGTTTGTCCGAGAAACCTCATCAGATTTGCTGCCATTGATTATGAACCACAGCAACTAGTTGATATTTTGTTGAAAAATAAAGACATTCTTTCTTTCAATAACGGCGGTATTACTTTTTCTGGTGGAGAGCCTTTAGCGCAATATGAAGGTTTAAAAGAAACCGTCTCACTTCTAAAGAATAAGATTCATTTAGCCCTTCAAACTTCTGGCTATGCACCAAGAGAACATTTTAAGGAGATTGTCAATCAAATGGATTTAGTTCTCTTCGATATGAAGATTATGGATAAAGAAAAAGCCAAAGAATACGAAGGGATTAATAATGAACTCATTTTAGAGAATTTGAAATACCTAGGCACAACCGACATTCCTTTTATTGTTCGCATTCCTCTTATTCCAGGCGTTGTTGACACAGAAGAGAATATCAATGCCATTATTTCCAAAATAAAAGATTATTCGAATTTGCGTATGGTTGAACTTCTCCCATACAATAAATATGCAGGAGCCAAATATAAAATGGCCGGAAAAGAATACAAACCCAAATTTGATGAAAGTGTTCCGTCAAATCCAAGACTGGGTTTATTTAAGGAAGCCAACATCAGCGCTCGAGTTTTATAGGGAAAAAGAATATGAATTATATCACTAAAGAAAGTTACGATAGATTGTTAAAAAGAGATTATAGAAAACTAAGAAGAGACATAAAAATCGATGTGTCTTCAATAGTGGGAAACAGAGACATTTCTCTTCCTTTACGTGTCTCTCGTCGCTTAATGAAAATGGTTGAGCATGAGAAGGCTATCGTTTATGAAAACGAAAGAATAGGTTTTTACCGCACAATTCGTCATATTCCATCCATTTTGTCGGATGAAGAAATTAAAGAGATTGAAAAAACCCAATGCATTTTTGACAATGCTTTGGTGTGTAACATTTCTAGCGATTATGAATATACTTTGAATGTCGGTTTCAACAAGCGACTTGAAGAAATTAAAGAAAAGCTAGAAGAGAACAATACTGCGAAAGAAAATGATGAATTGTTGGCTATGCAAGAATCAATCTATGCTACCTACAAGATTGTGCAAAAATATCACGATGAAGCGTTAAATGTCGGCAATGTTAAATTGGCTAGAATTTTGGAGAACGTTCCTTACAATAGACCTAATAGTTATCATGAAGCGCTAGTCTTTTTCAGAATAATGAATTACATGCTCTGGATTAACGCTAACAAGCACAATACGATCGGTAGATTTGATCAATACATGTATCCATTCTTCAAAAAAGACATCGATGAAGGTGTTCTTAACTATGAAGAAGCTCTTGATTTAACAGAAGAACTATTTATTTCTTTAAACTTTGATGCCGATTTATATCCTGGTGTTCAACAGGGCGATAATGGCCAATCGTTGGTCCTGGGGGGTGTAAAGCCTAATGATGGTAGCGATGCTTATAACGAATTGAGTAAATTATGTTTAGAAGCCTCGTTGACAGTGAACTTAATAGATCCAAAAATCAATATGCGGGTTAATAAGAATACTGACATGAAGTGGTATGAACTCGGCACAAAACTTACAAAAAAAGGTTTAGGTTTTCCTCAATATAGTAATGACGATGTCGTTATTCCAGCACTTTTAAAACTGGGATATTCACTAGAAGACGCTAGAGATTATGTGATGGCGGCTTGCTGGGAATTCATCATTCCAAAAGTGGGAATGGATATTCCTAATGTCGATGCTCTCAGTTTTCCAGAATTAGTAGACAGAGCAATTCATAGCGAATCCTTTATGGATGCACAGACATATGAAGAAGTTGAAGAAATTGTAAATAAAGAGATGGAAAAAGAAGTACTCCGTTTGACAAACGTTTACCACTCTTGTTTCTTAATTCCTTCTCCTTTTCAATCTATTTTGATGAAAGATTGCGTTAATAATAAAAAAGATATTGCCGATGGTGGAAAATATAATAACTATGGATTTCACGGTGCCGGTATTGCTAACGCTTCGGATTCATTAGCGGCTATCAAAGAACACATCTTTGAGAAAAAGGATATTGCCAAAGAAGAATTGCTCACGGCAATCGACAATAATTTTGAAGGATACCTTTCCTTACAAAAGAAATTAATTTCTTCTCCAAAAATGGGTAATAATGAAGCCTATGTTGATGATATTGCCGTTAGATTATTAGATAAATTCTCTTTAGAATGCTCAAAATATAAAAATGCAAAAGGTGGATGTTATAGGGCAGGAACAGGCACAGCGATGTACTACATTTGGTATTCCGAGAAACTTGGCGCTACTGCTGATGGGAGAAAAAATGGCGAGCCTTTCGCAGCAAATTATTCTCCGAGTTTAAACGTCAACTTTAATGGTGTTCTCTCAGTTATTTCTTCTTTTACCAAACCAAATTTACAAAATGTTTGCAATGGTGGTCCATTAACTCTAGAATTTCATGACACTGTATTTAGAAACGAAGATGGTGAAAAGAAAGTAGCGATGCTCGTCAAAACATACATTGCTCTCGGGGGCCATCAATTGCAATTAAACGCTATCAATCGCGATGTTTTATTAGATGCTCAAAAACATCCAGAAGATCATAAAAACTTAATCGTTAGAGTATGGGGCTGGAGTGGCTATTTTAATGAATTAGATTTAGTCTACCAAAACCATATCATCAAAAGATTAGAGTTCAATAGCTAGAATCTTTACTAGATTGTAAAAGTGGGGAAAAAGCCGATTTCTTCCTTTTCTTATTTTCATGTTCATTATTTTTATTTCTTATAAAGATGCTAATTTTTCTGTGAAAATTGTGTTTTTTATATGATAAATATGTTATTTTTAACGTATTGTGAAATACTATCTCTTCCATTTATCTGAACCTCTTAACCAAGAAGAGTTCAAGGGCTATCTTTTATCTATCGAT
>DURD01000028.1 GCA_012837435.1 Erysipelotrichaceae bacterium | reverse complement strand
TTTTCATCTTTTCTAGGAGATTGTGGCATAGCAAAATGGACTCATTCATAATTTCATACCCTCGATATTTTTCTTATCGCCTTCTTGGTATGAAAAATAGCCCAATTTAGCCTATATTCCTAGGTTTTAATAGCGTTTTTAGTGAATTTTTAGCGATTTCATAACTTTTCTTGTTGACTACTCTCAAAAAACGGGGAACTCAAGTAACTTAATCGAGGTTGAACATTTTTATGTAGAAGTAATAAAATAAGATAGGTGATAAAAAATGTTAGAAAAAATAAAAAAAGAAGTGTATGAAGCCAATTTAGAATTGGCAAAAAGCGGACTGGTTATTTTGACGTGGGGGAATGTCTCTCAAATTGATAGAGAGAAAGGATTAATCGTAATAAAACCTTCAGGAGTAGATTATTCTTCAATGAAACTAGAAGACATGGTGGTCGTCGATATGAAGGGAAATGTTGTTGAAGGCAAACATACACCCAGCAGCGATTTGTTAACCCACATAGAATTGTATAAAAACTTTCCTAATATTCACGGAATTACTCATACACATTCAACTTTTGCAACTAGTTTTGCTCAAGCGGGAGAAGATATTGTCGTTTTTGGCACTACTCACGCGGATACATTTTATGGAAACGTTCCCTGTACAGAAAAGATGAGCAAAGAAGAAATTGAGAACAACTACGAACTCAATACTGGCAAGATTATTGTTAGAACTTTCAAAGATAAGGACTACGAAAGTATCCCCGCGGTATTAGTTCATTCGCATGGTCCATTTATCTGGGGGAAAAGCGCTAGAGAATCTGTTGAAAACGCAATAATATTAGAAGAAGTAAGCAAAATAGCTTATTTGACAAAAACAATTAATCCTCATCAAGAAAGAATCTCACAAGATTTACTTGATAAACATTATCATAGAAAACACGGAAAAAATGCCTATTATGGGCAAAAGGAGAACAAGGATGAGTAATATCCCAGTAGTAAAAGTAGGTATTGTTGCAGTCTCGAGAGACTGTTTTCCTGAAAGCTTATCAGTCAATAGAAGAAAAGCATTAGTGGAAGCTTACAAAGAAAAGTACGACGCCAAAGACATCTATGAATGTCCCATCTGCATCGTTGAAAGTGAAATTCACATGCTGCAAGCCTTGGAAGACATTAAGAAACATGGTTGTAATGCTTTATGTGTGTACTTAGGAAACTTTGGTCCGGAAATCAGCGAAACTATGCTCGCTCAAAAATTCGATGGTCCCGTAATGTTTTGTGCGGCCGCTGAAGAAACCATTAGTGTCCTATCTGATGATCGAGGAGATGCTTTTTGTGGAATGTTAAACGCTTCCTATAATCTGAAACTAAGAAATGTTAAAGCGTATATCCCGGAACAACCAGTGGGTGATAAAAATGAATGTGCAAAATTGATAAATGAATTCGTGCCTATTGCACGTGCTCTTATCGGACTAAAAAACTTAAAGATTATCAGTTTTGGTCCGAGACCAATGAACTTTCTAGCGTGCAACGCTCCTATCAAACAGCTCTATAATTTAGGTGTTGAAATTGAAGAAAATAGCGAACTAGATTTATTTGAGTCTTTCAATAAACACGCTGACGATACAAGAATTCCAAGTGTTGTTGAAGATATGATGGAAGAATTAGGGATTGGAAACAAAAAACCAGAAATTCTTCCGAAACTCGCACAGTACGAGCTCACTTTGCTAGATTGGATTAAAGAACATAAAGGCAGCAGACAATACGTTGCCATTGCCAGTAAATGTTGGCCAGCATTCCAAACAATGTTTGGTTTTGTTCCATGTTATGTTAATTCCAGATTAGCAGGAAGAGGAATTCCTGTAGCGTGTGAAGTGGATATTTATGGTTGCTTATCAGAATATATCGGCACATGTATTTCTAAAGAAGCGGCGACTCTTCTCGATATCAATAACACAGTGCCAAAAGAAATGTATGAGAAATCAATTGCTCCCAAATATAATTACAAACACTCCGACACATTTATGGGCTTCCACTGCGGCAACACTTGCTCAAGATTTGTTCGTAATCCAGAAATGAAATATCAAAAAATTATGGCAAGAAGTCTACCTATCGAAGTCACAAACGGAACTCTTGAAGGCAATCTGCTTCCAGGGGACATTACATTTTTTAGACTGCAATCAACCGCGGATAACCATTTGTACGCCTATGTAGCGGAAGGAGAAGTGTTACCAGTTGATGCCTGTAGTTTTGGATGTATCGGTGTATTCGCCATTAAGGAAATGGGTAGATTCTATAGACACGTTTTAATTGAAAACGGTTTCCCCCATCACGGTGCTGTGGCCTTTGGTCATTTCGGAAAGTATATCTATGAAGTTTTTAAATATATCGGGGCAGAAAAGATTGGTTACAATCAGGTAAAAGAAGATAAATATCCAAAGGAGAATCCTTTCTAATTATGAAAATTTTTAGTGTTTACGATCAAGAATTTGCGGAATACGGCAGAATTATAGAAGACAATTTCGATGACATATATGCGGTGTTATCTAAAATCGAACGTCCTTTTGAGGTGGTGTATAATCCTTCTTTTAAACCATTTGAACAATTAAAATCATTCAATATTCTTAAAAACCACTATTATGGAGGTATGCCCATTCAAGTAGGCTATTGTGCTGGCCACAATAAAACACTCAATTGTTTGGAATATCATTTAGATAGTGAAATCAATATGTCTGACGAAGAGTTCATCCTTCTTTTAGGTTTAAGATCGCAAATTAAAAATGGTAAATTTGATACCTCTCTTGTCAAGGCGTTTAAGATTCCCGCGAAAACAGCAGTTGAAATCTACGCTACTTCTCTCCATTACGCTCCATGTTCTAAAAGCGACAAAGGATTTAGAGTTTTGGTGGTGTTACCTAAAGGCACAAATATCGGAAAAATAAAAAGTGATAAAGAACCAATGTTGTTTATGACTAATAAATGGCTGCTAGCTCATCCAGAATCGATTGAAGTAAAAAACGGAGCTTACATCGGTCTAGAAGGCGATAATCTAACAATATAACAAATTAGAAAAGGGTACAGAGTACCCTTTTTCGTTATGAAATACCTCGTAATAATTTCTATTTATCTAGTACTTCTTTAATAACAGAAGTAGCAGAGGCTACGTTTTTAAATTCTGAAGGTAAGAATATTTTTGTGGCCTGCCCTTCAGCGACTTTACCTAAGGCATCGAAGTAACGGAGTTTTAAAGCCGCTTCGCTCGGCTTAGATTCGTTAATCATCTTTAAGCCTTCCGCTTCCGCTTCTTTAATCATGCGGATGGAATCAGCTT
>DURD01000027.1 GCA_012837435.1 Erysipelotrichaceae bacterium | reverse complement strand
GCTCTAAAACACATTAAATCGCTAACTTTTCTCATAGTTAATTCAGTTTTTTTCATGAATAACGGAAATTAGTCTAAGAAAAAACCGATTTCGAGTGAAACCGGAATTTAGTTTAAGAATTTACATAGAATATCGGATAAAGTTTTGCAAAACTTATAAAAATAGCGTTTTGATTAATGACTAATTCAAAGACATCCCATGGGATAGAAAATTAATGTATCATTGAGATAATCTTTCAAATCATCTTCCATGATAACGTAAATTCCATTCGGCAAAATAAAACTACCATTGCTAGTTATCATTTGATTAATTGAATTCGGAATAGGAATTATAGGGCCTCCTCCTCCTAAATCTATAACGGCTCCACAATCAATGCACGGAGCATATAAGTGACCTCTGAAATAATAAGAACGCGAATAGTCAGCTGCATGAGGCTCCAATATATAGTCCCCACATGTACAATATGCTTTGTGTTGATATAAGGAGTGAACAACATAATTACTACAATAGTTGTGTACTGTGTGCAACCCACATCCACAATATCTAGCATGGTTCACAATGAAATTGTCAGAGTGTGTCTCAGAAACATTATCAAAATTGATTGTTCCAGCCTCCGTTATTTGATAACCACTCCCAATTACTACGTCTGTAGAATTTTAACCCCACCCAAAATTAGCATGTATGCCATTGCTATCGTAGTAATATGCAACAACGGAATGGTAATTATTATAGTTCCCGTTACTGGGATCATATGAAGCAATATGAAGCATAACCGGCTTTCCATTATCAATCTCTGACTTTACATAAGAATCAAACCACATAACTACATTTGGATCAGTCGGCTCTGCATCGTAGCCAAAGTCTTGCACGCATACATAATCGAAAGAAGTGTTATCAAAAGCGGAAATAGTATTGACAATACGATAGTAATCCCACATTCCTATCGAACAACTATAATTGCTTTGGCTATTCTGCATGGATTCATTTACGATATACATGAGCTTCATTTGGTAATCACTATCCATATTATTTAGAATGAAGGTGTATAATTCGGGTGATGTTCCTGGATATGATTGTTTGAGTACGCCAGGCGAAATAGACCTAGCCAGAGCAAGCGAAGATGCGTTCCCTTGGTTTTTTTCATAGTTTTCAGGAACAATAGAGTCATTAAAAAAACAATCGTAGTAACATAGGTATTGAATGAAGGAAACATATCCACATGAAAAATAAGAATTTGTGGGAGAATAATCAAATAAATTTTGAAAATACTCAATCCGGTCATTGTTGAGCGAATTTAATAACCCACTGATGTCGAAACAAAATCAGTCTCGAAAACATTTTCTGTCATATAATTAGCGATTCCAGGATTAGAATTGCTTTTCCGAATGATGTTACAAGTGTCGATAGAGGGCACGTTAACTAAAGATAAGCAACTAGAAAATAAAAACAAAAGCGAGATATAAATCATAATGTTCCTCCTATTTCTTTAATGATTGAATCGACTTTTTCATAATCAAAAGCAGCGTATTGGTATAATCCCTGAGAATATTCATAGTCATATAAATAAGCCTCTAAAAACAAATCTTTAAATTCGCGATAAACGTCCTCTACAAAAAATAAATCTGAATTAGAATCCAAGAGATCGATGAATTCTCCATCGTAGTAAACATATCTAGGTAAAATTATTTTTTCGTCGATAATATTAGCTCTTACGGTCTTATGAAGTCCACTTCCTTCTAATCCCATCAAAGGGCAATAACAGTACTCAATGTTTTCAAATTCGCTAGGATAAGCTTCGATTCTTTTACCTTGATAAGAAAATATATCGTCGACATAAAGCACATTAGACTTTTCAGGAAAAGCAAATACATACTGCTCTAATTTTTTGGTTTCTTCGTTATAAACTAATTCAAATCTTCTTAAAACATCAACGTCCTTATTAATTTTTATTCCGAGGCTAACGTTTTCTTCAATTACTATTGTCTTTACCTGTAAACACACGACGAGTTGTTGATTTAAAATGGTAAACGGTACTAGCGACAAGTCGTTGGTGTAATAAACACTAAAATTAACGAGGTTATTCTTTTGGGCATAAAGGAGAAATTTTCCATCGATGACATTTTCTTCTTCGGCAAAATGATAGTTTTTTGAATCTCTCCCATAGTTTTCCTTATAACTAGTAAGCCAGTCACCCGCTTCGCTGATATCGCTTTTGGGCAAATATAGCAACCAAAAGGAATTCTGATTTTCTCGATAGCGGGTTAAATAGGTAAAGAAACGGTGTTGTTTAGTTATCGTTGGACCGAACTTATTGCATAAATCATAACCTGTCCAAAGAACATTATAAGAAAGATCGGAATCAGGAACTTTTAATTGGTATTCTAAAGCAAAATTAAAAACTGCATTGATGGTTTCGCTAGATTCAACTTGAGAAAAAACTCCACTGAATTGACTAGAATTAGTAACGTCGTTGCCCCTACTGCTTTGTTCATCAACACTAGAAATCGTCGATGGTGATTGATTAGAAGTTGCTTTGCTATCTTCGACTTTAATACTAGAACAATTTACTAAAATAAAAATTGAAAGCACAATAATAGAACATTTTTTCATAATTTTTATTGAACGCATCTTAACATCATCTATTTTAACATTTAATAAAAACTATAATCTAAAAAATGAATAACCGTCGATTAGAGTTGAACTCACTAAAATTAATATTCAAATGCTTAATACGCTGAAAAATTACCTAATGTTAATATTACTTCACTAATAATTAAATTCTGCGAGTAGCGGTAACTTTCACTGTCGAATTAGCCGCGGCATCCGTGCCAACTACGCTGATCGAGAAATCGGCATTGTTTTGTAAGAAATTTCGATACATCGCATCGTAAACAGGATTGCCAGTATCGACATTATTGATGGCCGCATTGATAAAGGAATCTAAAGAAATAGTCATCTTACCATCTTCTGAAAAGCTAAACGCTCCATCGCTGACCGCCTCAGCGAGTATTCTAAATAAGAACTCTCTTGTTTCTTGCGAAACGGTGATGTTATATAGAGATTCGCCAAAATAAACGCTGATGATGTTGTAGACAAGTTTTTGTGGATCCTCATTATTTTCATCGATCATCATCGTGAAAGTGATGATGGTTTCTAAGCCATTGAGATTTAAGCCTACACTTAAAAAGGCTTCGGTCGCGGTCAAATTGATATAGACATTATCAAGAGCGATATAGCTGAGTTTGTTTTGATTTTCTTCGACTTCTCTCGATAAGAAAAATTTATTACCGAGAATATCTTGGGCTTTGATAACAGTGTTGATATCCGCTTCGCTAATCTGGGCGATATCAAAACTATCATCGGTGACATTATAATTTTCAAATGAAGTTAGAGAGTTGGTGATGATATCTTCTAATGAAGTCTCGGGGATGAGGTTGAAACCTGGGTAGGTTTCTTTGTTATTGATACCGATGCTTGCTAAAGAACACGCTGGAGCGTTATTTGATACTGCATCACCTTTATGACCATTGAATAGATATTCACTGACATCGAAGCATTGGTCTTTATCGATTGAGCCTTCGTTCATTAAAACTAAGAGGGCTTCTTTTATAACTTCCAGAGATAACTTTTTATCCACTCCCTCAATCTTAAGCTTAGTCAAAGTATCTTCATAGTTCATCGGATAATAAACATGGTCGCCTTCACCATAATCGTTACCCGTCAGTCTTTCTAAATTGACTTCTACCGTTAAAGATTCATCGCTATAAAAATCGATGTTGACTAAATTTTTGCTGATAAAGTCATTGAGAAAAGCGAAATAGAAATCGCTCATTCCCCCTTCATCCGAAGCGGTTTGATTGATGAGGCTCATCAAATCATCCATATAGATAAACATGCGAGATTGTTTTAAATCAAAATGGATATTGAATTCTTGAGTTAAGCTATCCATCGTTTGATTGTTGATTAGTTGAGTGACAAAAAACATGATAACTTCTTTTAACTTCGTTAAACGTCCCACGGTTAGATTTTTAATGGTCATGACTAAAGCTTCTTTTTCGCCGCTTTGGCTGACAACTATTTCTCTTGACAACTGAACGCTCAGTTTAGCGCGCGTTTCAAAAACGGCGAGTTTACCAGAAGCCGAGATGAGATAGTCATTCTCTCGAACATCTAGCGCTAGTTGAGTGAGATATTTTTTAATCTCGGCATTATCTTTAATCGCTGAATAAATGAAATTGTTAATTTCTTCTTCAGTGATTGAAAATTTAACCTTTTCATCTTCCACCGTATCGTCTAAAGAGTCGACCACTAGAGCTTCCGCCCACTTTTCTTGTGAAAAGTTCGCGTCATAAGTGACCTTCATTTTACTGGAATCGTAAAGGAAACCGTAAATTAATGCGAAGGGTATCACCACGAAAATCACTAGAATAATGATTAAAGATTTAAGCAACTTTTTCATATCAAGTACCTCAGAATTATCTATTAATATAATACTGTTTTATGATGACATACTAAACAAAAATAAACAAATCGTTTCGATTGTGTTTAAATATAAATGTGATTATAAATTGCCAAGATGAAATAAAGAAAATCGTTGATACCAACAACCTCAATATCAATGTCGCGGACATGTTATGGACGGCGTTTAGTTATGTCGATATTTTTGATAAAAATGACATGGAATTATATCTCTTAGAAGGTAAAACTGAAAACGAGGCTCTGATAGAGCTTTTATATGATTTTTATAAATTGGATGACCAAAATGAAGACAATCAAAATATCATGGAACTATATTTTTTGAACAATCTTAAAAAGTTAGATCCTAACGACTATTTAAATAATCCCTTTGTTAAAGCCCATACTAAAGAAGGTAAAAATGGTTCCTATGCTCTAAAAAGACTAACTTATGAACCCTATCAGTTATTTGCCTATGATGAAATTAGCGTCAATGAAAAGTATCAAGAATTTTCAGCGATTGGCTATTTTGATGTTCCTTTTTCCTATTTAGCGCTTACCCAAGATGATAATGTTTGGATGTCGCTTAATCCTAATGAGATAGAAACCATGAAATCGCCAATCGAAAAAGGACACGGCGAGGTTTTAGTCTTAGGTTTAGGAATGGGTTATGTTCCTTATATGTTATCTCTCAAAGATAATGTTAAAAGCATTACCATTATCGAAAAAGATCAAAACATCATTTCATTATTTAACGAGATGATTTTTCCTTGTTTCCCTAATAAAAATAAAATTAACATCATCAAAGATGATGCGATTAATTACTTAAAGATAAACCATAAAAAAGATAAGTATGATTATATATTCGCCGACTTATGGCATAACGCTGAAGAAGGTTTATCTTTATTTGTCTCTCTCAAAAAAATAGATAGAAATATCGATTGTTGGCTCGAAACTTCTTTATTGGCTCTTTTAAGAAGGTGCCTAATTATCTTATTAGAAGAAAATCTCGAAGGAAAAACTGAAAAAGATTATCGGTACGCTAGAACATACACCGATGAAATAATCAATTTGTTCTACAAAAAAACTAAGGACTTAGTCCTCGATAACAAAGAAGATATCGATAATTTGTTAAGCGCTGAAAATTTGTTGAAGTTAGCGGTCGAATGAACTTATTAATCAAAAAATAATGTCGATTATTCTAATAAAGAACAATAAAGAAACGTGCTATAATATTTTCGCTATTTCGGAGATAAAAATATGAATATCCTATTGCTAAAAGAGAAGTTATTAAAACTAGGCGAAAAAATTGGCCTACAAGTTCAAGAGGAAAAGAAAGACTCCCTTATCGTTCATTCCACGATTGTGGCTAAGGATTATTTTGCCAATCCTTTTTATTGTCGTCTCATAGTCTACGACAGTGGAACTATGCATTTATTTTTAACCTTCGATGAAATGGATAAAACCACGGATAAATTGTTTTTAATCAATGGTTTTAATGAAACTAATCCTTGGTTTAAAGCCTATATCACCGATATCAATGATAAAAACTATCTGGAACTGCACTATGCTTCCTATGGCTTGATAAATGAAAGCGAAGTTCTCAGTACTTTTGGTTTCTTATTAAGCGCTTTAATAGAGCAGCCCACCCTAGATTATTTAAAAGTACTTCTTGCAAATGAGTAAAAAGCACGATTAAAAAAGTAGACTGCGTTTGTATGCGTCTACTTTTAGAATATCCTCTCAATTATATTCCCTTTCCGTTCAATAATCTTTCTTCTTTAACTAAACTATAAGCTTCATCATCGACATAGATTGTGCAATTCGGATGTCTTCTTAAAATAGAGCAAGGGACTTCTTCGGTGATGGGACCATTGATTAGATTATAGATGGCTTGAGCTTTACTTTTGCCAGTGGCGATAAGAACGATCCTTCTAGCGTTCATGATGCTCTTGATACCCATAGTTATCGCTTTAGTGGGCACTTCGCGAATGTCTTTAAATAGACGGGCGTTATCTTTAATCGTCATTTCCATTAAATCCGTGACATGTGTTAAAGAATCAAAGGAGGTTCCAGGTTCATTAAAAGCGATATGTCCATCGCTGCCAATCCCTAGAATTTGTAAATCAATCCCTCCGTAAGAAGCGATTTTTTCATCGTACTTACTAGCGTAAGCCTTATAATGTCCCACCCCTTTAGGTACATAGGTATTCTTTTTATCGATATCGATATGATTGAATAAATTATCATCCATATAATAACGGTATGATTGAATGTGTTTTCCATTTAAACCGATATATTCATCGAGATTAAAAGAAATAACAGACTTAAAAGACACTCTTCCTTCTTGATGAGCTTTTGCCATACAAGCATAGACTTCTAAAGGAGAGGTACCCGTCGCAAAGCCTAAAACGCTATTCGGTTTAGCGTTGACTTGTTCGATTACGATATCCGCGATTAAAGAGCTGATTTTACTTCGATCCCCAATGATGACTTTCATATTTATTACCTAGTTTCCTTTTCGATAATATTATCTTTACATTTATAAACGCTCTTTTCTGGAACCACACCTCTTACCATACTCAATGGATAAACTTGTGTATGTGGTCCGATGACTGTTCCAGGATTGAGGACACTTTGACAACCGATGTCACTATAATCCCCTAGTACCGCGCCGAGCTTTTTTAAACCGGTTTGATATTCTTGTTCTCCACGCACAACCACTTCTTGCCAATCGCTTCTTAGGTTAGAGCAGATGACTCCTGCACCTAAATGGGCATGGTTGCCTAAGATAGAATCACCCACATAGTTGAAGTGTGGTGCTTGTACATGATTTAAAAGAATGCAGTTTTTAAATTCACAGGAATTACCCAAAATGCAGTTTTCACCGACGATGACATCGCCTCTAAGATAGGCTCCCGGTCTAATTTCAGTATTCTTTCCGATAATCGCTGGAGCGATGATGGTCGCGGTTGAGGCCACACTGACATTTTCGCCGACGAGAACCCCTTCTTTTAAAAGATGATAACCAGGAATACCTTTTTCTAATAGTTCATTAATAATTGACTTAATATGAGACACTATTTCCCAAGGGTAAGTTGTCTCAGCAAAATAGTCTTTTAGTAAAGAGTCACTTAAATCGAATAACTCGTTAGTCTTAACTACTAATTTACTCACTTAACACATAACCTCTTTTCTTGATGACGTTATAAATGCGATCGATATATTCGTTGCATTTTTCTAAAGTAGAATTTTCCACCATAATTCTCACAACTGGTTCCGTGCCAGATTGTCTTAATAAGGCTCTTCCGTTATCGCTAATTTCTTTATTTATTTCTTCAAATCTCGCTAAGACGACTTTATCATCCATTACCGCGTTTTTATCGGTGACGCGGACACTTTTCAGTACTTGGGGGAATACTTTAACAGGTGAAACGAGTTTTGATAATGTTTCTTTTTGTTCGAGCATCTCTTCAGCAATCATAATTGCTGTCAACATGCCGTCCCCTGTTGTAGCGTATTTTCTAATGATGATATGTCCCGATTGTTCTCCTCCGAGAACATATCCCTCTTCCATCATCTTTTCAAAGACAAATCGATCGCCTACTTGAGTTCTAACCATCTCGACACCGATTTGTTTTAAAGCTTTCTCTAAACCAGAATTAGACATGACCGTCGCCACCACTGTATCTTTTTCTAACACGTCTTCGCGTTTTAGCTTGTTAGCTAAAAGATACAAAATCTTATCGCCATCGACTACTTTACCGTTTTCATCTACGGCGATACATCGATCGGCGTCGCCATCAAACGCAAAGCCGACATCCAACTTATTTTGTTCGACAAATTTTGAGAATTCCTGAATATGGGTGCTACCGGCATTTAAGTTAATGTTTAAGCCATTGGGTTTATTGTTAATGATAAACACTTGTGCGCCCAAAGCTTCAAAGACTGATTTAGCGATCATCCAAGCAGCGCCATTCGCGGTATCTAAACCAATTTTTAATTTCTTCATGCTATGTTTAGCTAAGGAGATTAAATAACCGATATATCTATTTCTACCAGAGGAATAATCGTTAATCGTGCCGATGTTTTCTCTTTTAGCAAAAGGTAAATCCTCGCCCTCAATTTCTAACGTTTTAAAGTCGCCTTCTAGATAAGCTTCCGCTAGATAGGCGATCCCATCTTCAATCTTTTCTCCATGGCTATTGATAATCTTAATGCCATTATCATAGAAGGGATTATGAGATGCGGTAATCATTACCCCACAATCGAAACAATCTTGTCGCACGATATAACTGACCGATGGCGTGGTAGTAACGTGTAAAAGTTCGACGTCCGCTCCGCTGGAGGCGGCTCCCGCTGCCACTGCGTATTCGAGCATATAAGAAGATCTTCTCGTATCCTTACCGATAACAATCTTTGGTCGATAGTCTTCCTTTTGCATAGTGTATTTGGGATTGCTATAAAACCAACCGAGGAAACGACCGATTTTATAAGCGCGGTCGGAGTTTAACGATTCGTTAGCTTCTCCTCTAAATCCATCAGTACCAAAGTATTTGGTCTTAATGTTTTCATCTGGTAGTTCAATTCTTCTTCCTTTATGGATAACGATATTATCATCGATTAGTTCATCGGCGCTTACTTTGAATAAAGAACATAATTCTCTAACTTTATCTAAAGAAGGGGAAACGTCATCGTTTTCCCATTTAGAGAGAGATTGTCGAGAAATCTTCAAAATAGCGGCTAATTCTTCTTGCGAGATGTTGTTAACGATTCTTAGATGGGTAATCTTTTCACCAATAGTCATACCAATTTCCTCATTTTGCATTATAATAGAATACTTCCTTATCCTTTTGCAACAATAAATGTAATCAAAAGTTTACTTAAAAGCATAGATAAAGTTTTATAATATTTTATATTATATACTACCAACAATTTTTTATTAATTTTACTTTACATCAAAGTTAACTTGAATGTGAAACAAAAATAAAACCACACCCATCTATGATTCTTTATGAGGTTAGAAGTTGTAAGAGGTAATTTTGTTAGAAATTTATTTAGGTTATGGGGATTATCTTATGTTTTCTATAAGTTCTATCGCCGTATTTATCACATCGTCAAAACTAACTTTTTCTGCGTAGGTAAATCGTTTTTGATAACTTTTCCATCGTGTTTTAAGGTCTTGCTCATCTTTTAAGTTTTGTAACACATCAAGAATACTATCTATGTTAAAATCTGTGTTTCTATGCTTGAATGTATTTTGGCACGCTTTCTTTAGATTTCTAAAGTCTATTTCGTCTTTCTTCAGATGATATATGACATAAATATCATAAAAATCCTTACTTCTGCTGTTGAACACTCCTCTTTGATAGACTGTTTGGATCTTCTCGGCAAGCGTTGTTTCTATGTTATAGGCACAAATCTCAAAAACTTTATCGCTAAAAATGCTTTTGTATTTGTAAGATATTTCATTTGGAGTAATCGGATCGCCTGTCGCTATATCGAGTGGAATAATCTGCCTTATGTTTTCCAATCTGCAAAGAATCTCAATTCTAAACCCGCCGTATTCATCTTCTTTATGGATTTCTTCAATCTTTTGAATTTCGTAAGTAATCCCATTGTCATTTCCAGTCTGAAGAATTCTTTTAAATCTTTGCTCTATATTTTCTTTTGTAAGTGAGAATCTTCTTATAAGAAAATCAATATCCACTGTGCTTCTTTGTCTGATTCCAATTACATTTGCAAGTAAAAACCCACCTTTGAAAATAAAATTTTCATTCTCGTCGCTTTCTGCTATTTTTTCTAAAATGCTTTCTAAAAAATAATGTGTCTGTATCGAATTAAAACTAAGCCCTGTTTCTTTTGATATTTTTTGGCATTTTGCTCTTAACTTGCCTTTATTCATAAACAATCTCCAAAATTTCTTTTACTTTTTCGTATATCTTCATCTTCTTAGAATACTCGTAGAGCTTATTCAAATCCTTGTTTTTATCACGAACATATTTATTGATGGTTTTAGAAAACAGTTCTGTCTCTATTTCGTTTCTATTTTTAACTAAATCGCAAATTGTTCTTTCCAAATCATAGACTTTTACCGTATTTCCAAAGACAGTTTTACATTGTGTAACTCCCAAATTATAAATTGCTTTTGTGACATAGCGGACTCTTACCTTTCCGCTTATCCGATGAGGATTATAACCTTTATATACTGTAATTTCGATCTCTTCGGGGATTATATCCGTAAATTGATGAAGGTACAAAGCCGATGCATAGGAAAATATGGCGACTTTATATCTTTTGTGAAAAAAGTAATATTCATCGTAGTCTCCATCAGGGAGAATGTATATTCCTCTATCCGCTCGAATGATCTCACCTGTTTCCACCATTCGCGTCAGATATATCGTAGGAATATTAGAATCCCTTACTTCTTTACTTGTAACGAATCCCCCAGTCTTTTTCATTATCTCTTTTATTTGTTTTACATAATCCATAGTCTTTTTCTCTTGTTGTATTTGTGCTTACATTGTATAGTTTAGTAAGCACTATTGCAACTAATAATTTCGTATTTCGAAAAAGATGTGAATTCTTAAATTAAATTCTGTTTTCACGTTTTAAGTATTCAGCTAAATCAGCATATTTATCAATATCAGTCGTCCTCCATAATCTCAAAAAATTCTTCATCCGATAGATGTTCATCAAAATTGTGTTCTTCTCTTGGTTGGCTCCATCTTCTCTTCTTTTTGCTTTTGGATTCTTTGGTTTTCTTTGTCTTCTTTTTAAATGGCCACATAATTGATCCCACTACTTTAAAACCTATCAAGGCAATTTTGTATTTGCAACTCCATAATTCAGGAGTTTTGTATTAATGCTGCGCTATATTTAATAAAAATTATTAATAAGTCTTGGAATCAACAACGATTAAACCAACAAACAAATCAATATCGGATAAGAAATATGACTTATAAGAAACACCACTGTTCTTCTTTAAGCACTTTGCAGAACTTTCGATACCCTTTTTGTTAATTCAATGTGTTCTTCTAGAATTATATGACTTGAAAACAAAATAATAAGTAAGCATGCCTGCTCCCATCTACCTAGGGTAAAAAAGGCCGGAAAATTATAATTCCGACCTATTATGGTCCCCCTTTAACTTTGGAGGATTTTTAATCAATCAGTCCCCCCTAAAGTTTGAAGCGCCTTAAACAATTCCTTGAGCGAGCATCGCTTCATAGACTTTTAAGAATCCGGCGATATTCGCGCCTAAAGCTAAATTCTTCGGTTGACCATACTGACACGCAGTTTGATAGCACTCATTAAAGATGTTCTTCATGATTTTGCGCAACTTTTCATCAACTTCTTCTTTGCTCCAAGATGAGAAAGTAGCGTTTTGAGCCATTTCTAATCCCGATACGGCGACTCCTCCAGCATTGGAGGCTTTGCCAGAAGAAAAGATAATATCGTTTTCATTAAAGAATCTAATGGCTTCTAAATCACACGGCATATTAGCGCCTTCCACAAGTAGATAACAACCCCCTTCTTTTAATTCTTTAGCGTTATCTAAATTAATTTCTCCTTGGGTGGCGCATGGTAAAGCAATATCGCAAGGGGTTTTCCATAAGTCTCTCGCGACTTTGCTATATTTAACATCTGGATATTTTTTAATATATTCATTGACGAATTCACCTTTAGCTTTGGCTAAATTAAGAATCTCTTCAACCTCTAAACCATTAGGATCTACGACACAGCCATTGATGTCGGACATGCCGACAATAATGGCCCCTAATTCTTTGGCCTTTAAGGCCGCCATAGAGCCGACTTTACCACTTCCCGAGATTAACACCCGTTTACCCTTAATATCGCTTTTAAAATACGTTTTTAGCATTTCTTCGGTAAAATACAATAAACCAAAGCCAGTGGCTTCTGGGCGATATAAAGAGCCCCCATAAGATAAACCTTTACCAGTAAAAACCCCACTCCATTCGTTTTTTAGTTTTTTATAATAACCAAACATATAACCAATCTCTCTAGCACCTACCCCTAAATCTCCCGCGGGAATATCAGTGTGAGGGCCAATATGGCGATATAATTCGGCCATGAAGGATTGACAAAATCTCATGACTTCTTTGTCGCTCTTACCTCTCGGATCAAAGTCGCTTCCGCCTTTTGCGCCTCCCATAGGTAAACCGGTTAAAGAATTCTTAAATGTCTGTTCGAAAGCTAAGAATTTAAGAATCGATAAATTAACCGACTTATCGAATCTAATGCCCCCTTTATAGGGACCGATCGCAGAGTTGAATTGTACTCTATAACCAGTATTGACTCTAATCTTGTTATTATCATCGACCCATGGGACTCTAAATTGAATAATTCTTTCGGGAACGATGAGACGTTCAAGAATAGCGTTCCCTTCAATCTTAGGATCTTTAGAAACTAAAAAATCCATAGAATCTAAAAACTCCTCTACCGCTTGGACAAATTCTTTTTGTTCAGGATAAGTGTTTTTTGTCTGTTCTAATACCCGATTTAAATAATCACTCTTATACATAAATGTAACCTTCTTATACTAGAAAAATCATAACATATTGACAGTAAATATGAAAAAACTTTATTGTGTTACAAGCCTGCTATTTAATTTAAGCCCCTAGACAACCAAGAGGTACAACATAAATGCCATCTTCTTTTCTTTGATAGGCCATCTCAGTATTAGTCACTATCATTAGAAATGAGGGTTTAACTTCAGAAATATCCGCTAGTTTTAATAGATGAGCGCTCGCTTTATCTAATTCATTACTACCTAGCTTAACTTCAATACCTCCCCATGAACCATCTCTTAATTCAACAATTAAATCGACTTCCAATCCCGTTGAATCATTGTAATGATAAACTTTACCACCAATTTCTTCTGAATAAATTCTGACATCTCGTGTAACAATTGATTCAAATAAAAAACCAAAGGTTTTAAAATCATTTAATAATTTCTTAGGAGAAATATCTAAAGCAGCAGCGGCAATACTAGGATCTACGAATTGTCTTTTGCTACCTTTTCTAAGTCTTGAAGAACTTCTAATGCTCGGAGACCACGGCAAAACATCTTCTACAATAAACAATCTTTTTAGAGCGTTCACATAAGTATCAAAGGTTTTGAAACTTACTATTTCCTCAGATGATTGATCTTTAAAGATTGTTGAATTTGTTGCTAAGGTAGAGATGTTTCTGGCATAACTTCTAACAATTTTTGCTAATTTTTCTTTATCTTTAGATATTCCATCAACTTCATCAGAGTCTTTTTCGATAATGCTTTTTAAAAGATGTTTGGGAAGCTCAAATTGGAAGTCTTCTTCTAAATCGAGACTTCCTGGCCATCCGCCTCTGCAAATTAGCTTTGCCATCTCATCAATGCTTATCGTAGACATGGAAATAGAGGGGATATTATCGGGATGATTAAACAAATCATTTAGCGATACCTTTCCATTAGACTCACCGCTTTCATATAGACTCATCGGCCTCATATAAACAGAGTTAATTCTTCCTGTTCCTGTATGGGATGTTTTTACGTTTTGTTTTCTTGTTGACCCCGTTAGAAGATAGGTTCCCTTATGATTATATTCATCGATATCAATCCGAATAAAATCCCATATTTCAGGAACATCTTGCCATTCGTCAAACAAAATAGGTTTTTCACCTTCCAGCACTTTTTCTTTTGAAATGGTTGCAAGGGCTTTATATTTTTCTCTAATTATTGGGTTTTGTAGTTTTACTATAGTATTGGCAAAAAGACTAGCGGTAGTTGATTTACCGACCCATTTGGCGCCCTCAATAACTACGCCACCACTGAAACCCATTGTCTTTTTAATTCTTGATTCAATTAATCTTTTTCGATAGTTAATATTCGTCATATTCATCATTCTCAAGTGAATTATATAACTCAATTCCATATTTTGCAAGTGTTTCATTCCATATTTTGCAGACATTTTATTCCATATTTTGCAAGTGTTTCATTCCATATTTTGCATTTTTTAATTATCTACTTTGTGTTGATAACCTTAAAATAGACACACCAGTTTCTTTTTTAAGCGTGTCAACACATAGTGAAAAAACGACACATTTGTCGTCTTCAATCTTTTTTTATAGATATAAATTCGACATCGAAAAGCCGCTTAAATATTTTGAGATTCCAAAAAATTAAATTAATTCTTTTATCTTAGTTATCAAAGTAACGATTTCTTCGTCGTTTAAGCCAGACAAAGCAATTCTAACCGAATGGTTGTTCATCGGAACGACATACATATGTTCTTTTTCTAGCTTCTCCGCTAGTCCGTAAGCGTCTTCCACTTTCAGTGTCACAAAGAAACCGCATTTGTATGGATAATGGTCGATGTCGTATTTATCTAAATATTTAAGTAAGAGTTTACTGCGGTTATACATCAGGTCGGAATTTCTTTTAATTTCAGTGTGCAGCTGATTAATTTTATTAGGATCATTAAATAAGTTAGCAATCGCTGCTTGGGCGCTTCCTACTGGCACACTATAAGTGCCTCTAGCTAAGGCATAAAAACTATTAGATAGTTGTTCTTTTTCTTCTTCGCTATCCACTAGAGCAATTAAAGCCCCCATTCTTAAACCATAAGTCCCTAATGTTTTAGAAGTGGAAAAAGCGATTAGAGATAAGAAAGAAGTATTACCTTCACACAATTTATCAATAAGAGGACAACGGCCATCATTGATATTTAAAAAAGAAATATAAGCGATATCGAATAAGACAATTAACTGACCGTTTTTACCTTCTTCGTTTAACATCGTAAATAAATCATCGTACTCTTGTTTATCCATGCAATAACCTGTGGGGTTTTGACATGGATCATTGATGATTAAAACAGCACGGCGATGTTCGCTAAATGCTTTTTTGATGGTTTCTTTAACGGAAGCAATATTAAATTTATTATCTTCATTAAACATCTCATATGTCAGATATTTAACTTTGGCTTTAGTGGCAACCAATTTATAATTTGACCACATGATATTAGGTAAAAGAACTGCTTCGCCTTCTTCTAAAAATAAATTAAGAGATAAAGAAATAGCGCCGGTTCCCCCTAGCGTGGCTCCAATAAAGGGATGATATAACTTATTAATGGTCTCTAACTTATCTTCAAAAACATAGTTCATGATACCTTTAAGATACTGGGGATCTCCTAAACTGCTAGGATAGCCTAAAGAATCATTAATGTGTTCACTTAGTGCTTCTTTAACCATAGATAAAAAACCTAGTGTTTTATCATCTTCTAAAAAAGTACCGATAGAAGCATTGATGACTTGATTGCCATTTAGTGCATCTTGTTTAGCTTTACTGTTAATAGCGATGATATCGGTTTTAGATATCCCTTGTTCGCTTCTTTTAGCAATATATTTTTTCATAACTTTTACGTTTTATATTATATCAAAGAGATGTGAATTATCTTTTATTTTTATTACTTTGCTATTGTTTTTGTATCCATCAACAACTTTCTCCAATGTCAAAAATCGGGTTAACATTCGGACTAATGTCAAAATAATTGTTATCGTAAAGATTTTTTATTCTCACGTTATTTCTTTTTTCAAATTGAGAAGCGTTGAGCCACTTAATTTGCACACCATCTTCATTTTTTTCTTTAACTAGGAAATTGAAAGAATGTATGGGGAGATTAAGATTCAATATTTCCGTATTATGAGTGGTAAAGAACAGTTGTTCGCTGTCGCCTAACAGAGAAATCATTTTTGACAAACAAGCAATTTCTATGTCTGAATTGACATACGAAAATTGTTCATCCACAAAATAAAAACCATTTTTATACTTAGAAATGCAAAATAAAATTTGCGCAATGTTAGCGGCATATTTAGTCCCAGACGAAAGTTTTTTTATTTCATTAATTTTATCACCATGAGAAATATGAATTTTGGTATTATCGACAAAAACTATGATATATGAATTTTCAACTTCGTTGGATGGATACACCGTTTTAATTGAAACATCCATAATAATTAAGACATTTTTAAATATTTTGCAAAAAAGAGGTTTCTCTTCTTCTTTTATAAAATCACAATAAATGAGTTCAAAACCACCGCTTTCGATAGAAGGAAAAACAAAATTCCACCCAAGAGGAATTATTTTTTCTAATGCGACGATGTAATTCTCGAACAATACATCGTTTGGCAATCTCTTAACTAGCATTTCATATGTATCGTTAGGTTTTGCTTCCAGTTGTCTTATTTTGACATCAATTCCTTGATTGTTCGCCTTTGCCAAAATTTCAATACGAGAAAAAAGACCATCAGCATCAATATAATCCATTAAGATGTTTGTATCTTTATTCACGTTTTTTATCAAGCTCGTAATCTTAATTGCTTCTTTATTTTTCAAGAACATGAAAACATGCCATATCGCTCGACCAAAAGACGTCTTGCCAGAAGCATTAGAACCTATGATGATATTTGCCTTCCTGACCCTTATATTTGGAAATTTTTTCAAACATTCGTTTTTTAAAGAACTATTGACCAATTTTTTAGGATAGGTAAAATCCGCTACAAAGTTGTCGAAACAAAGAAAGTTATCAAATTCAATTGTTAAAACTGCCATATTTCTTCCCTCTTATTTTATATTAGTTCAAGTTTTTTGAACAAATACATTATAGCGTATATTAAAACTTCCACAATAAAAATGTTAATTAATTTGTTTATGCACGCCATTAATTTGTCTCATTCAGGGGTAAGAGGTAAAGCGATCTTTGGTGGGAAAGTTTGTTTCTTTTTTTATTTTCTTAGATATTGTTTTCTCCATTTTTCGTGCAATTAAAAAGCGATTGGGACTTTTCCTAATCGCTCTGACTCAAATATTATCAGTTTGTCAAACCATTTTCGATGGGGTTGCGTGGACCGAATTTACTACTCAATCATTTTCTTTTTTTCTTATCAATATACCTTTCCATTGATAAATACTCTTTATTTAATTCATTCAATAGTTCTTCTTCACTTGGCAGATATAATTTATATTTGGATGCAAATATTTGTTTTTCATCTTTAGGTAAAGTGTATTTAACAACCAAATCACTTTTATCAGCACATAAGATAATTCCTATCGGCGGATTGTCTCCTTCATTCATCATTTCTCTTTCGTAATAATGAATATACATCTGCATTTGTCCTAAATCTTGGTGTGTTAAATCTCCAATCTTCAAATCTATTAAAACAAAGCATTTTAAAATATAGTTATAGAAAACGAGGTCAATTCTGAAATGCCTCCCGTCAAATGTGAATCTTTTCTGCCTTGCAACAAAGGAAAATCCTCTGCCTAATTCTAGAAGAAACTTCTGCAAATGAGTTATTAAAGCTTGTTCCAAATCACTTTCATAAAAATCGGTATTTGGCTCTAAACCTAAAAACTCCAACACGTACGGATCTCTTATGATGTCTTCCGGTGTCTTACTTTTCTCCAGTTTCAGTATCTCTTTTGACACCTCTTCTTTATTTTGGCTTGATAAGAGTCTTTCATAGAAAAAACTGTTTATCTGTCTGTCAAGTTGTCTCGTACTCCAATTAGATTTTATGGCTTCTTCTAAATAAAAGTTTCTTGCGTTTTCATTTTCTACACGTATCAAACTGCGATAATGTGTCCAGCTCAATTCGCCACGCAGTGCGTGACCATTTGGAAATGTGAGATAAAATTGACGCATGTATTTTAAATTTGTAACTGTAAATCCTTTACCGAAGTCTTTGGTCATTTGCTTCGATAATTCTTTAATTAATCCTTGTCCATATTCTGCGGTATCCTTGCCGCTCTGTTCCTCGATGATTTTTTTACCTATATTCCAATATGCCTCAACCATAGCAAAATTAGCTGTAGTATAAACTTTGTTTCTTGCATTTATCAATATGCTTTTTATTTCATTATAAAAATTATTTTCCATAGTCAAATTACCTATAACTTTCTATATTTTTCTACTCCACCTTCGTCTTTTCCTATGTGTTCAAGATTTTTAACTCGTCCGTTTTTAACATTCTCATAAAACCATCTACCAATTAATGCTGGTGGGGTTGCGATGATATCTCGTAAAACAAATTCGCTGTTTTTAGGTAATCTCCCTATTTTCTCTAGTAGATTATTGTATAGCTTAACGTAGCTTGTATTTTTATTTAAGCTGCTACACTTACAATATTCACTAACACTAGGATAATTTCCCTCCATAGCCTTTTTAGTCAATTGCTTTAGTTCATCTTCGGTTACTGTAAATTGGATTCGCATTTATATACCCTCTCTAATTATAACTGAGTTTATTATCTAATCAGTAGAAGTTTACCACAAATATAGGTTATGTTCCACTTAAATTATTAAGAATTAAAAATGTATCGAATTCTTAAAGTAATATACATTTTGTATTTTTTATAGATATATGGTTGTTACCTAAATATTTGAGATGTATTTTATAAGCGTTCATGGGATGATGAATCATCAATTCACTACAGAATATTTAACTATCCTGTTTTGATATTGTGTCCAACCTAAAATTTTATCTTTCTTAAGTCTTCCAATAACGATAAAATCCGCAACTCCTTGTTGCTCGGCAAAACGATCGATACTGCTCAAATCAAAATGTCGTTTAGCTACAAAATCACTATATGCTATAGGATCAATCAAACTATCTTGAGCAAACTTATTAGCAGCCTTTTCATCTTCATCCTCAATCTTATTTTTTTCGTAAGATATTGTTAAATGACGCTTGTGGTTCCTAATAGCGTGACCCAGTTCATGAAAAATTGAAAACCATATTCTATCAGCTACTTTCCCACAGTCATTAATCGCGACCATGACACTATTATCATCTCTCATCCATTTTGTCACACCACTGACGTTGCTATTAGATAAATAAGGTAAAATAACGAGTTTAACTCCAGCACTAGCTAGGAATGATTTTAATAATGGCTGAAATTCTTCTGGTCTTTTTAATGTCAAACTTCTCAAAAATGGTACTTCACTAATAATTTTGTCTTTATCAAAAGTAGAACACTTTATATCTCTAGCAACTGTTTCTGCGATAGATATCCAAGCATTTCTTAGAATAATCGTTTTTTCATCAATGTCTTTTTTGACGCTAGTTTTACAAAATGCATACATATCATCTTTTTTTAGTGCTTGTAGAGTTCCAACCCTAAAAACATTTCTCATCTCACTAATCGTTTTTTCTTTATTTTCATTATTGATGGTAACATTGCAACATTTGGATAAAAATTCTTTGTTAAACATTTGGACAATTCGCCATTCTTCTTCAAGTTCTTTTTCTCTTTTTTCTCTATATTTGTATAAGTTGTATTTTGTTTGCAAATTAATCCACCCTTCTACTTCGTTATTAAAAAATGCGGCAAGTCTGACAGCAACATCAAAAGTAATATCGCTTTCCCCATTGACAAGAGTTGAAACGTTTTTAGTTGATAACCCGGTTCTCAAGGCAAATTCAGATTGGTTTAAACCCAGTTCTTCCATTGCGTCTTTTAAATAGACACCGGGATGATTGACTACTCTTCCTTCTTTATTCCTCATAATGATTACTGACCTCCACAATTTCCACATTGACCGCTTTTGCTAGCATTTCCATTTCCTTATTACCAGCTTTCAAAAAATTTCCATCTTCATCAAGCGGATACACTATTAATCTCCATCCACTTGATTTACTAATAACAAGCGAATATTGATGTTGGCGATTACCCTTAAGTGCATGCAAGCGGTATTGAGGCATTCCCCATAAACTTTTAAGATTTGGAAATGATTCAATTAAGTTTAGTAGGTCCGCTAATTTGTAAGCCACTTCCTTTCCCATTTTCTTAATAGCGGTTTTAGTGTTGTTACATAATTTTTCATCTTTCTTATTTCGATACGATATTTTCATAGGATGATTTTGATAATTCATTTTACCAAAACGGTAAAACGAAATAAAGAATTAATTTAATAATTTCTTCTCTTTCCCTTCTTATTAAAACTTGGAATTTTATAAAACGCCTTGTTTAGCATTTTAAAAAAATCAATTCATTTAGAAAATTTATCGATTAAGTCTTTTAAACACCACTCATCTTTTTTATGTTGTTTAATTCTTTTGTACTCACAAATAGCGGGATACATATCGTGTTTATCAAAATATTCTTTTGGATCAAAATTTTTAATGTGTTGTTTAATAAATTGTTTGGGTTTTATAGTATTCTTATTTTTCTCATACTCATCCAAAAGATTTTCGTTAATAATCACGAGAATCTCAATTTCAGTTTTTGTACAGATTTTTATCTCTTTGATGTGTTTTTCACGAAGTTCAAAGCCTTTTTTACTTAATTTTTCTTTCAGAGTATCTCCGATACGATAAATATCAATGTATTCATCTATTGGAAGAGTATTAATGATAGATTCAATTTCTTTTAATTGTCTTAGCTTGATTGGTTTATCCAAAAGTAAATCGTTTCCAAAATGTAAATATCCTCTATTAATCAAATTCTCGAGCAGATATACTTCCGTTTGACCTTCACACGCTAAGATTATTTTCATTTGATAAGATTTCTCCTCAAATCCATTAATTTTTCGTAATTAATGTGATTATCAAAAGCATTTTGCTCGAACTGACTAGATTTAGATAAATCCGTTCTCACTTTATAACTGGAATGCATGTTGTTCACGGTAATAGAATCACCATTTCTATGAAGTACGTTGATGTTATCACATCTATCACTAGTATCCAGCAGTTCAGCATAATGGGTTGAATAGATAATGGATGCCCCTTTTTTATTGATGCGTTTATCTCTAAATAGCATGAATAAATTTTCGATTAAATTCTTGTTAAAACTCCTTTCAATTTCATCAATTAAAATGGTGCCCCCATAATTAAAAGCCAAAATTGAAGCGGCGAATAAGTAAAGACCGCGATAGGTACCCGCTGATAAATGATTTCTTAGGTAAGAAAAATCAACATATTTTTCTGGTTTATTGATACGTTTAAAAATACATTCTGCGTTATCATTATTTCCCTTTGTTTTTTTGATGTATTCAATGCTGTCGTCGAACATATTAATCAGAGTTTTAAAGACTTCTTTTCCATAAATTTCATCAATGCGATTACCGATAATGAATAAGCTTGTTTCATCTCCTTCAAGAGTGTCAATCGAAATAGAAAAATCAATTAAGCGTTTTTTTGAAATACTGGATGTATCTCCGTTAATATTAGGAACAAACTGCTCATCTTTCTTAAAATTTGCATTACTCAAATCTTTTGTGTAATTTTTCCTATAGATAGCCTTTTGCAACATTTCATCTTTGATAATTAAGTAATCTCTATTTACTAATTCATTTTTTTCAAATTCGCCATAATACTTGTAGATTGTTTTATCATAGTAAAATAAGCATTCAAAAGAAAATTTGAATTGTTCAATAAGAAAATCAGAACTGATTCTACCAGAACGCAAAAAATACATAACCGTTCTAATAAAAGATAGTGTCGTTGTTTTGCCAGAAGAATTCTTTCCGACGAATGCCGTTTCTACTGGATAATAAAAACCTGGTTCTAATTCAATTAGATCATCATTATCAGAATTTTTATTCACTCTTGTTTTAGTTAAAAAATTAATCTCAAATCCCTTTTTCAACATTTTATAGTCGCTTAAAACTTTTAACTTTAGTAGTTTCATTGTGCCCTTACCTCTCCAAATATATTATGGACATTAAATAATCTATATGCAATACATTTTTAAGTTTATAGACATATTTTTTGTTTATATTCTTAATTATTATTGTTTTTAGGCTCTAAAATTAATGATATAAAAAATTACCATATGAATATGTATAGCTTTTAATTAATAAGCGTTATTGATTAAGGTAAGAATAATAACTATATAGCTGATTATCTTGATCAACATTAAAACTAGCGGGGTTTTGGAATAGATTATTATCATCTACATACGGAAGATTAAAGTATATTTGATAGACGTTGTTATTAAGGTAATAACCACTGAATTTATTGTTGTAAGTTATGTATTTATATATTTTATTATCATCTCTAACTTCTTTATCTAATGAATATTTTGTTAAAATCACACCTTGATTTAAATCGAGTTCATTATTGTTTAATAAATATTCAATCGCAGTATCATCGTTATCGTTAAGATAAGGATAATCTATGAGTTTATAGATATAGACATTATCTTCGCTATGACAAGCGATATTTAAACTGAAATTAGTGGGATAGTTATCAGTGATAAAAGCTGCACTAATGGTTTTTATATTATCGATAGCAAAACCATCCGCTTCGATTTGGTCATTAACCACATCGATAAACTTATTATTGATTGTTTCATTAATTAGATTATCGGATTGGCTACTTTGAGTATTGTCTTCATTATGTTGAACGAACAAGAAAGCGATAAAGACTGCGACTAGAATAATGATTAAAGAAACCATTAACACTACGACACCCTTACCAGAATGAGTGTTAACTTGTTCCTGACTATCAAAAGGATAATATTTCTTATTCCTTTTAATAAAAGCTAAATCTTTAAAGAACTTGACAGATGATCTAAAAGGAGAGACTTTACTATCTCGATCATCGGACCAGGTAATACCTAGTTCATACATGGATATCTTGTTTAGTTTAGCGATATAGATATATTCAACATCAAAAGCAAAGTCATTGATTAATTGTTTAGAAACAATCTTTTTAGCCACTTCCGTTCTTATCGCTTTAAAACCACATTGAGTATCTTTAAGCTTTAAACGGAACATCATATTGACGATGACTCGACAACCCCAACCGATAAAGACTCTCAGTAAAGGTTGTTTCTTTTTGATAACACTCCCTTTCGCATGTCTTGAACCTAAAATAAAGTCATAGGAAGGAATGAGTTCTATAACTTTTTCTATCGCGGATAAATCTGTCGATAAATCCGCATCCATGAATAAAACATAATCGCCAGTCGCCTGTTCTATTCCGTATTTGACCGCTCCTCCTTTGCCCCTATTCGGTTCATACGATAAAGCGGTAACATCAGGAATAGATTCTATTATTTCTTTAGTGTTATCTTTGCTACCATCGTTGACAAGAATTAGTTCATGTTCAATGTTATGAATAGAAAGATATTCTTTAACGATATCCACATTTTTAGCAATATCTTTAGCTTCATTATAACAAGGGATAATAATACTTAATTTCATATAACTATTATCTTATCAAAATGTTTTAATATTGCACCATAAAAAAAGAAACAAAGGCTCGGCTTTTTCAATCATTCAATGATTGACGAATTGCCTACTTTGTTTCTTAAATATAATACTTTTTATTCTATGCGTTTTTAATGTAACTAGCCGCGGTCGATCCGATCTTTTTAATCTTCCACTTCTAACGGTTATAAGCATTTTATCTAATTCTTGATAGCGTCTTCCTAGAGCTGATAAAAGTTATACGTAAAGGGATATAGTTATTCTTGTTTTCATTTCAACAATAAAAATGTGATTAATATTTTTGATAAATTTGTGAATCCACTATGGCTGAAAACACAAAAGTTCGAAAAAATGCTCCTACATTCTTTCAACAATAAAACTATTTGAGCCCCACTAAAAACAATCATAATTTCATCCTTTTTTGCTTCCTCCCCAAGGCTAGAAAAGAACACCGAAACAAAAAATTATTCAAACCTTTATAAAAACTTTACCGGCATGTTTTTAAGTAATTTAATATTTTTCTTAATGTACATTGAATGTTTTATTTCACTAGCTCTTGAATCTTTAAAGTTAGATAATCTTGTTAAGTGTTAATTCATCGCACGAATTCAAAATCGATTATGTCTTTCTGTAAAACATTATGGCAACAACTTCTTGAATTCCCCAATCTCCTCTTCAATCATATCAAATGATAAATTAATTGCGTATGCAAAAGGCATTATTTGACTATCGTAATGCATATTTTGATTTAACATTACTTTTTTGCTCATTAGAGCATCTCGACTCAAGCCACTCTGAGTTGAAATTAACGGTAGTTTATCAAGAGGCAAAAGGAGATTTATTTTTCCACCAAGCGAATCAGTTGATAAAAATTCATCCTTAAGATCTTTGCTTTCACTAGGTATTAAATCATAGAGCTTTTTTTCAAGCCATACTCTAAGTGCCACTAGGTGAATAATCTTTTCTGCTGAATTTGTGAAAAAATCAGAACCAGAAAATCCTTTGAAACTGTCAATTAAATTAATTAAACTATGGTTAGAAAATTTTGAAAAATCATTGTCGAGATGCTGAGCTTCTACAGTATAATGAAACAACTTATATAGCGAATTCCCATCCCTCTGTGACTTTGTTTCTCTGCGTTTAAGCGCTTCAATTAACCCATTAAATTGACTAATTTCAGGCAAATTGTCTAACGTAATGATATTGGGATTCTCTTTTATCGTGTATGATTTGGAGATTTCTTGAATACTTAAAGTACCCTTGCGTTCTTCTAAATAGTAAAATTTGAAAAATCCTTTATGCTGCGAATTAATTGAGTTGATTAACTCCACGGAGTGCGTCAACACTACCATAGTCTTTTTTGGCTTAGCATTTTTTACAATCTCGTAAGCAATTTTGTAATGATTTATAAAGTCTAAACTTGACACTGGATCATCAAAAATCATAGTAGTTTTATCGCTACCTATGAACGAATACATCTTAAATAGAAAACAAATTAAGTTAAGTTCACCAGTGCTGTAAGTTTTTGTCTCTCTCGGAAACTTAATGGAAAAAGAATAATTTTCAGAATCTGTTTTAACATTTTTTGGTTCAACATGAAAATATTTTTCTAAATCAGATTTTAGAAAATCAATAACTTTTTGAACATTTCGAAAACTGTCTTCAGCCTGTTCCAATAAAACAGATAATTGCGATTTCGATTTTGTGATTTTGTTATGATTATTCGTTATATCAGGATAATTAGATGAAAGGCCGCCACATACTATGTATTCAGCTTTTAAATCATCGTCATTGCTAACTAATTCATATGCCTCCGCCAATTCCTTAATTTTATTTGAATCTACACTATAGTTTGACTTTTTTAGTTTCAAAATTAAATCTGATTTAACCTTACTTAATGAATTCATCTTATCTTGAACCACTTGTTTAATATCAGCGATGTGACTATTACAAACAGGACAAACGTTATCGTTAGAATCTAGCGTTTCGTTTATGTTTTCTAGCGCTGCAAAAAGAAGTCTTTTCTTCTCTTTTTCTAATTCATCTTTTGCGTCAACCACAGAAGATAATTCTTCCTGAATCTCAAAAAAGACTTTGGGAGAAATGTCTCCCACAAGATTTTCTACCTCACCAATTTCTGATTGCGTCTTTTTAAATCCATCAAAAGTTCCATCTTTTTGAACTTCTTGAATTCTACTTCCGAATTTTTTTGCAGTAGTAGCATTTGTAATTCCAATTTTTTCATTAATGATTTTTTTTAAATCAACCGAAGTTTTTAGATTATCTATTTCTGTTTTTATCTCTTCGATTTGAGTGATGTTTGTTGCAATAGTTAAATTTGTTTTTTGTTTCTTTACGGAATCTTTAACTTCGTCATAATCTAAAAAATCAACGAGACTATTGTTTAATTCTTTTAGACATTTAAATATTGTTGTTTTTCCGATGCCATTATAGCCAAAAATAACTTTTGATTCTGGTCCATCATCTATTGAAAAACTTGGATCTAATTTATCTTTAAACCAATCGTACTCTGATCCGATTATGCTGTTTCTATCAAATAATGCCATAAACAAATATCCTCCCTTTTACATTTTATTGTCGTCTACTAAAATTGTTGTTGTTTGTTGTTTCGCATCATTCCTAAGTAAATTGTTAATAATTAATTAAGGTAAAACGAACCACATTATTCAAAAGCGCTTTTGCTTCGAACAATTTGCTTCTGAGTTTTAAACTTTTATCCAGTTATAAATTGCCAAGAGAACTATTTTTTGCCCGATTCTTTTCGAATGGTTTTTACTGTTTTATCACTTCGAGTGTCTCTACCATTTTTATTTCTTATGGTGCCTGGTGGAAGGCCACGAGTTTTTTCAACAATGCCAACGGTAGCGTCAGATCTTATTTTTCTAACCATATTTTCTTCTCCTTTTTTATTCAAATTCAATATCTTCGTAAGATTTTTGGTATATATCGATTTTAGTTTGTACATCAACTTTATTTACTAACCAGCCACTTAAGTTACATAGTTGAATAAAATCATCAATTCTATTGACACCATTAATTTCTTTTAAAGTTACTACTACTCCAAATCTAATACCTACTCCATCTTTGCTTGCTAAACGTTCTTTTCTTTTTACAGACATACCCCACAACTTATAATCATAGGATTTTCTAGCGGCGATTCTGCCTTTTATTTCATCTTGAATATGCTTGACATTATCCCATTTTCGAAATTCTTTACGGGCAAATTTTTCGGTAATATAATGTGGTATGTCACCATCGTCATCGGTGCTTTGCCTATTATTATCAAGCGATTTAATTAAGTTTCCATCTATCCTGCCAAAATACAAATCTAGTTCAGTATTTGTATAATCAACACCTTGATTTCTAGAACATTTTGGAAAATAACACAATGTTGCTTTAGCCAAATATGGGTACTTGTTATTATTAAGAGGCACAGGAAATTTGTAACTGTACGTATCATATTTTTCAGAAATACCGGATACAACAAATTTAATTTCATCTTTTGGAGAATAAATAATGTCATTGATATGTGTCGGAACTATTCCGTGCCCAACAAGAGCTAGATTCTTGTAATATTTTTTAGGATTCCATCCCATAGCCGCATCAATCAATAACGCTTTCGCTATTTCTTTGTTAAAACCTAAAATATTAATAAGGTACGCTAGTTTTCTAGATATCCAGGGGGCTGCGTAAGAACTGCCACCTACCTTTGTTAGTCCCAACGGTTCACATACATTGATGTATTCTGGACAAACGCCACCATAATAACCAACATCAGGTTTTGTGAAAAATGACAGCACTATTCCTTTTCTTGAATAAGGTGCTGGGCGATTATTTTTACCAACCGAACTAACGACAACAGAATTAATGGAATCTGCTGGAGACCCTATCTTTTTTAGGGGTTCTTTAGCACTTTGATTTGTAGCAGAAACAACAAAAATTACATCATTTTCGTATTGAAGTTGATCCAAGACAGATCCTTCTAAAGAAATGAAATTCTTATTAACCTCATCAGCAGATCCTAAAGACAAATTCCATACTTTAATATCTTTGTTATTTTTTACAATTTCTTTAATCGATTTAATAATTGAAAAGGAACTAAATTTACCACCAGTGGACACACCAAAATGTCTTACTCTGAATCTTCCACATCCATCCTCTAAATCTGGATTCAAAGCGGGTCCATCGACAATAATTGATGATACAGCAGTTCCGTGTGAATAATCCTCTGGGTGGGCCTCAATATTTTTATCAAGAATCCGGTGATATTCAACCCATTCTGAAAAATACACATCTTTAAAAAATAATGTATCAATCACCCCAACAATTGGTTCGTTAGTTGGTGGAGGTATGTAAGCTTCATACTGGTTTTTTGTTTCACTAGATTTGAAAGGCATTATTTTTGATAAATCTTCAGTTGCCATCGCTATTAAAAATGGCGCTTTATCTATTAAGCTCTCTATTTGTTCTCTCTCGAGCAAAATTGTTGTGTTATCTATAATTTTGTTATCAAAAACTTCAATTCCCAAACTTTTGAGAACTTCTCTAATATCCCTATTAGTCTCATATACTGTTATTACCGATTTTTTATCTAAATCAAACTTATTATATTGAACATCGAACTTTTCTATATAGGATGAGTCGACAATTACTTTTTGGAAATTTGTTTTTGAAATATTATATTTTTTAAAATTAATACGATTTATGTTATTTTTTTCATTAAATGCCGAAGCAATGATGGAACCTCCAAACTCCTTTTCTAAAATGTGGCTAGTTTCAGATAAAAAAACCATTGAATTTTCAATAGCTTTGAGTGATACAAAGTGAGTAATAATATGTTTTCCTTCTTTGTCATCAGAAAATCTTGCACCCACTATGGTTTCTTCTGAGGTTTTCGAACCACTTGATAAAAGAGCTGATATTCTATTGCTCTTTGCTGCGACCTTATTGTAATATGCACTAACTAGTGCACCATCAAACAATTTATTTTCAGACCAAAAAGACAACATTTTCGATAAGTCATCATAGAGTTTTTTTAGATCATCAACACTAACGCGAGCGCCTCCTCTAAGTTGCGGAGATCCAATGCCACCTGGTCGTGATTTTTGAGTAAAATGTCCTTTTAAATGCAATAGTTCATTCATTTTATTTTACCCCTTCAATTCTCTAGCGACTTTACTTTTAGATATGCCACTGAGTATTTCAATTTCTCTCACTGTAAAACCTTTTTCGCTAAGATTCTTTGGCGATAATTCATTACTTTTAGGCGATATGTTTTTTATTAGCCTTCTTAAGTAATCGTATTCATCATTAGGATCACTAAATGCCAGTGATGTTTTAATGAGATTATTTAAATCGCCTGGATAAGGTATCGTTTCCATTTGATTAATGATTTTCTTTAACAACCTCGTTTCTCTACTAACGTTTTTAAATTTCTTTACTAGACTATGAAAAATTGATTCTGAAATCTCAATCAAATCTTCTCTAGAATATCTGTTGAAATCTATAACTGAATCAAATCTTCTAATTAATGCTTTGTCAAACTTATCATATAGATTTGTGGTAGCTATTAATACAATGTCCTCATTTAGTTTGTCTAGTTCTTTGAGCAATGTAGATGTTACACGTCCCATTTCTCTTAGGTCGTTAATGTTAATTCTATCCATTGCAATAGCGTCTAATTCATCAAATAAAATAACAATGTTTTGGGGATTTGGTAATTTATTTATTTCATCAAACATAGAAGTCATGTTTTTTGCAGTTTGACCAAGTTTGCTATCCACCAATGCACTAAACTCAATCATGTATAATTGACGTTCTAATAATCTTGCTATGTGCTTAACTGTTTCAGTTTTGCCTGTTCCTGGAGCACCTTGAAATAAAAACTTATTTACTCCTACTTTGTGATTAATTGCATTGATAATTCCCAAAACATCATTTGCAATCGATTTAGGCAAAGGAAGAGGATTATTGTTTAGCTCTACCCGCTTAAAGAAGGATCCCTCAAAAGATTCATTCTGAGGCACAAAAGTGTTTGTATTAGTTATTAACGCCATAATGTATTCAGACAATTGATAGTCTCCAATCCTATCGAAATATCGGGCAATTTCCATAGCTTCATTATTGAACTGTAAATCATTTTTTTCAGAATGATATCTGATTAAATTCAATACGTTTTTTTTCTTCATAACATAACCCTCGATTACATAATATAAAAACACTGGGACAAACACAAGAATTTTTAGACATACCGCATTATTTTAAGATAATTGATTACATCAAAAACTTTTATAATTAGAATCTCTTAATGGACAAAATGTCTCTTAATTAGCAAAAATCAATTTAATAATTCATCAAGGAACTTTGTATAAGTATTTACATTGTCATATTAATTTATATGAGTTTAGAAAACAATGTTCTTTTTTGAAAAAACCTCTCGCGATGGTGTGCGAGAGGTTTCTGATTTTTTATTGTAAAATTTTGTATTTTTATATAGCGTTACAAGTGGACTATTCTATAAAACGTATCCGGTTTATCTTTATCAAACACTTCATTAGAAATCATAACTGTAACAAGATCTGCATCTAAGCGGAGATTGATAATATTATGAGTCCATCCTGGAATCATATAGACGACTTCTAATTTATCTCCTGATACTTCAAACTCCACAAATTCATCCGTGTTTATATTTCTTTGCTGTATTAGTCCGTGTCCCGAAACAACGATGAATTGTTCCCATTTAGAATTATGCCAGTGATTGCCTTTAGTAACACCTGGTTTAGATATATTTACAGAAACTTGCCCACACTCAAGTGTACGCATTATTTCTGTAAATGAACCTCTTTCATCAACATTCATCTTTAATGGATATCTAAATTTATCTTTAGGTAAATACGTTAAATATAAAGAAAATAGTTTCTTAGCAAAACTACCTTTAGGCATCTTAGGCATTAATAGTGAATTTGGTTGTTCTTTAAATTCCTTAAGAAGGTCCACTATTTCGCCTAATGTGACTTTATGGGTAACGGAAACACAACAATACTTTCCGTCTTCTTTGAGAATGGTTTCAACACCATCAAACTCACAATGTTGTTCTTTGCCTTCTAATAAATCAAACATCCCTTCCACTAAATCATCGATATAGAGTAGTTCTAATTGTGTAGACCGATCATTAACAGTAAATTCTTGATTATTTGCTATTGCCCAACAAAAAGTTGAAACTGCACTATTGTAATTAGGTTTACTATGACCCATCAGATTAGGGAAGCGATAAACCGCTACTTTAACTCCTGTTTCTTTAGCGTATTTAAAAAAGAGGTCTTCACCTGCTTTTTTGCTTCTTCCATATTCACTATTACCAAATCTACCTGCCAGAGTAGCTTGAATAGAAGAAGATAACATAACGGATGCTTTATTATTATGTTTCTTTAATAAATCTAATAGTGTCGATGCAAAACCAAAATTACCTTTCATAAAGTCATCTTGGTTTTCTGGCCTGTTGACACCCGCTAAATTGAAAACAAAATCACAATCTTTGCAGAAGTTGTCTAATTCATCAAGAGTGTTGTTTCTATCGTATTCATAAACTTGTTCGATAGAAATATTAGGTCTAGTTTTATTTTTACCATCTCTTATCGCTATTAGATTGTTAACTAGAGAGGTACCAACCATCCCTTTAGCGCCAGTTACTAAGATTTTCATTAATCTTTTCTCCAAACCATCCTGTTGACGATATTTGTAAAGGATTGGATGATTCTTACAACCTTCATAGAAACATTTAAATCTACGTAATCAGGGCATGGTTTACCAATCACATTATTCTTAATCATTGATATAGCCATATCCGTAGCTTGTAGTAGTTCTTTTTCAGTGATGCCCGCGATAATAAAATCACCCGCTTCGATAGCTTCAGGACGTTCCGTTGATGTTCTAATACATACTGCCGCAATGGGTGAACCAATAGAAATATAAAACGAGCTTTCTTCTGGTAATGTTCCACTATCAGATATAACTGCTAGAGAATTCATCTGTAAATTATTGTAATCAGAGAAGTTAAGAGGAACATTTACTCTTACTCTTGAATCTAAAACAAAACCAGTTTCTTCTAATTTCTTTTTGCTGCGCGGATGACAAGAATATAAAATTGGCACATTATATTTTTTTGCTAGTGCATTAATAGCGTTGAACAAATTATTGAAGTTCTTTTCAGTATCAAGATTTTCTTCTCGATGAGCACTCAGCAAGATATATTTGCCTTTTTTTAAACCTAATTTTTCTAATATTTTGCTCTTCTTAATTTTATCTAGATTTTTAGTTAAGACCTCCGTCATTGGAGAGCCAGTAACAAACGTCCTTTCTTTTGGAAAACCCATTTCAATTAAGTATCTTCTAGCGGCTTCGCTATAAGGAAGATTAACATCAGAAATGATATCCACTATTCTTCTATTTGTTTCTTCTGGCAAACATTCATCTTTGCATCTGTTACCAGCTTCCATATGGAATATTGGGATATGCAGTCTTTTCGCCGATATTGCACTTAAACAAGAATTAGTGTCACCTAACACTAATAAAGCCTCTGGTTTTAAATCCATCATCAACTCATATGTTTGAGCGATAATATTGCCACACGTCTCGCCTAAATCTTTGCCTACAACTTGTAGTAAAACATCTGGCCCACCTAATTCTAAATCTTCCCAAAATACTGTTGATAAATTAGGATCGTAATTTTGATTGGTATAACAAACACAAGTATCAAAATACTCTCTGCATCTTTTCATTACTTCCGCTAATCTGATAATCTCAGGACGTGTTCCTGCAACGATTAATAATTTTAACTTATCATTATTTTTCCAATAAAAACTCATGGTATATAGTTTCCTCCAATACGGTAGCTGTCAATTACCGATTCTTTCAATAAAGTTATATTACAATCTAACATTACCGATTACTTTTTTATTATATAACTTTTTATTCCTATCAATTCATCAGTCTTATAATTCATCAAGACGAATAAAGTGAAAGTGATAAGACAGATTATAAGAGCTTTTGTTATTAGCCATAGGAGCGAGTCTCCAAGTTTAAAAATAGCTAAATAGCACAAAATAAACGCTACTGCTGAAATTAGAGCATATTTTAACTGTTTTAACCAATAATCGCTTTGCTTTCTTCTCAGAATATCTTTGCACAAAATTATTGGCTCAATCCAAAAATTGGTGAGAAATAAACTGATTGTAGTTGCAAATAAAATTCCAAAAACTCCCCATAATTTTCCAAGCAAAATTGATAATATTAAGTTTAATAGTGCTCTGATGAGCAAAATATATTTTACCTTTTCAAACATTCCGTTTGCTTCTCTAAACATCCAAACAGGGGAAATAACAGTGGAAATGTAGAAATTGAAAGCAATGATAAAGACCGTCTTTTCATCAAACAAGTATTCAGACCCAAGCCAGATTGTAATAAGATTATTGAACAACAATGAAAAACCAATCAATCCAAGTGCTCCAATCATGTGATAGAACAACAACATTATATCAAACAACCTTGCTTGATCTTTTTCATTCCCTTTCACAGCTAAATTTCCAATTCCAGAGACCATTGAAGTTGTTATTATAGCCAAAAAGCCTTGCAAGCCTGATATGACAGCTAGATAGTTTGAATAATAACCAACGGCAACGGTACTGACCATAACAGAAATCAAAATATTATCTGTATTATTTATCAAAACTGCTCCAATTTTATATAGAAAGGTTGATTTAATGCGTTCTACTATAGGTTTTTTGTCAACCTTAACAATTTTTGTACAATTAAAAATCTCAGGATGAATTTTAGAGCATGTTATACTTAAAATTATGTTTGTTAAGAATGTTGAACATATCGTCGCAATTATATAAAAATAAAAGTTTTTCCATATAACTAACACAACAATATGCATGATTTGAAGTATTATATTAGAAATCAACGTAACAATTTTTTGAATTCGCTGTTGTTGAAACGCTGATAGCAACGCTACTTTATGAGCTACGAAATATGAGGCTACAGTATTTATTAGAAACAAAACATAGTAAATTATTAAATCGTTTTGGTTAAGGTCGCTTCTAATCAAAAATTTCAGAAACGGAACAAAACAAAGGCCTAAAACTAGAATTCCAAAAGCAAGAACGTAATATATCTTTTTAAAAAATTTCAATAACGAAACTATAGTTGCATTATCGCGCTCAGCAACTGGTTTGTACAATGAGTATACTGCTGCAGTATCTAAACCTAACTCGGCAAGAGAAAGAATCGTTAATATATTTGAGTAGAGACCATTAATTCCTAAATAATCCGCGGATAAATAATTCAAAAAAATCTTTCTGCCGACAAATGAAAGGACTAAGATTCCAATTTGGGCAATATAACCAAATATAATATTCAATAAGGCATTTTTTGTTCTTGAATTTTCTTTCATTTTTTAAAAATCCACTTATACTTGTGGTATATTCTTTTTAGCCACAAATGTTTTGGAAGGCGAAATGTTTTAGCGCAATATTTTTTATTTAAATCACGGACACTCATTCCTTTGTCATAGTCACTCCAAAAAGCGTCAAGTTTATTTTTTTCAATCTTGAACGGTTCGTTCAAGCATCTATTACCTTGCTTAGCTTTTTCGAGAGATGATTCTTCAAAGAAAATATTGTTTTTAATTAAATCAAACAATTGCTCACCTTTTTCAGAATTTATTAAAACGCAACTCGTTCCTTTGTTAAAATTTCTTGTCTTAAAGTTGTGAGCACTGTAACCCCAAAAATCTGCTAACGGATATCGCCTTTTCTGTTCGTGTTCGCATATTGGCAGTTATGACAGCTATTTCTTAACGTGAAGCCGACGTTAAAAAGATTAAAATAATCGTCCTCGATAGTTAATTTTTGATATTTAGTACCATCTTTGAAATCAATTCTGACAAAAGAATAATCCCAGAACGGGTCTTTATGTCTTAATCTCACATTTTGAATATCTTTTTCAAAAAGAAATAAGTAATTATCAAGCATCTTATTAGAAGGAACACCATGGCAAACTAAATCAATACTATATAAATTCTGATAATTTTTTCCAAGAAAACTTTTCAACGCTGCATTTTGACATGGTGTTCCAGAAAACAAAATCAAAATTCCCTTGTCAAGTTTTTCTTTTATCAACTTGTAAATGTCGCCAGTTATTGATTGGGAATATTTTGATCCTTGAAGTTTAGAAATGTCTTTTGTCCTATTAACTAAAATATGATGTGGATGAAATTCTTCGTTCCAAGCAACACCACACACTACACCGCCTTGCTCAATTATTTTTTTGGCAATTTCAGTAAAAATACCCCCTGAACTTGAATTTTTTCTTATTTTTTTATCCTTGTTCCAAGAAACATAGACTTTTTTCACATTCGTTTCTGTTGCTTGAAAAACATTCGAGGGGCACTTGTTGCGACATAAATTGCATTCGATACAAAGGTTTTTATCGATTTTTGGATAAACAAAGCCTCGCTCTCCCTCACTCATTTCTATTGCATTCTTTGGGCAGACATTTGAACACATTCCACATCCGGTGCATTTTTCTAATTCACAAACTAAATTCACTATTTGGTTGTCTCCTCGAATAACTTGGGTAATTTGTCGTAATACTCTTTCTCAAAAAAAGGCATCAAAGCAGGATATTCTGCTCTTGCATAAATTGATTTTGCTATTTCGTAGGCGTCTTTTAAATTTTTTGCTAAAAAAACATGATTATCGTAAATGCCTTTGAACCACTCTGCACCTGTTGTTACTTTATGATCGGTGGTTCTAATTACAATCACCGGTGTCCCTGCGACAAGAGAGAAGATTGTTCCGTGATACCTATCAGTTATCATTAATTTGTATTTAGAGTATTCTTCGATTTCTAAAAAAATATACTTTTCTGCATTCTTTACTGCTTTTCTTTTTTTCTTCTTTGTGGTATCTACTCTATTCACACGTCCAATTTCTTTGCATCTATCTATTAGGACTTGAAGTTCCTCATCTGAAAAAAATTTTTCCTTATCATTTCTTAAACAAAAACAAATACCCTCTCTACTTCTTTTGGAATTAAAATAGCCAATCAGTGTCGTAACAATATCAGGAAAGCATTTAACCGCTATGTCCGGAAACATTTCTTTTGCAGAACTATAAGAAACACTGTCTCTGGCCAAAAAAAGCATGTTTTTTTGTGCATTATAAATTTTAGAGCAAAGCATTTTTCTTTCTTCTGTTTTAAAAAAAATAGTTTGTGGCATCATAAGAATCCGCGCATTTGGTAATGCTTTCATCACCGCTTGATGCATTAAATCAGCATGTCCACCAAGATCTGTAGTTGTGTAACCGCTCTGAAATACAACAAAATCTCTTTCATTGTTGAACACATTTTTTAATCTGTTTATTAATGATAGATGTGTGTTTACCAAGGCGTTAGTTTCAATTTCAACAATATAGTATTCAGGATAATTCTTTTTTAGCCATCTTCTTATGCACATGCCTTGAGCTAAATCGCCTAAATTTGCGTGTGCTGGAATACCAATATAGTAAATCTTTTTTCTTGAACTGGTGATTCCTTTTTTAATTTCTTTCTCCGTCTTGTATTTTAGAACATAATCTAAAAAAAACTTTCTTATGGGTCTGATTGGAACTTTAATTAATTCTATAAAATTCATGCAAACATCCTTCAATTGATACTTGTTATTTGTTCGATAGTCTTTTTTGGACATACTCCAACGAAGCAATCTTTGATTTTGTTTCTTCAAGAGACAATAATCTAGTATTTCGAGAACTAAATTCAGTCAAGGGGTTTCTGCTTTGATTACCTTTTCTAAAATATATGTCGTAATTCAAACCACGATTATCAGCTGGGACCCTATAAAAATTACCCATGTCAATCGCACGCGAGCATTCTTCGTTTGTCAAAAGCGTTTCATATAATTTTTCTCCGTGCCTAATGCCTATAATTTTTATTTCGTCTTTGTTTCCTCCAAAAAGTTCACATACAGCTTCAGCTTGAGTCATAATAGTAGTCGCAGGTGCCTTTTGAACGAGAATATCACCATTTTGTCCGTGTTCAAAAGCAAACAAAACTAAATTTAGCGCTTCATCCAAGCTCATAATAAATCTAGTCATTGTTGGTTCTGTAACAGTTATAGGTTCTCCTGCTTTAATCTGATCAATCCAAAGCGGGATAACCGAGCCACGAGAGCACATAACGTTTCCGTATCGAGTACAACAAATCTTAGTTTTCTTTGAATTTCTAGACTTTGCAACCGCTATTTTCTCTCCCATGGCTTTGGAAATTCCCATTGCGTTTATGGGATATGCCGCTTTATCCGTGGATAAACAAACGACGGTTTCAACTTCTTCTTCAATAGCAGCTGTTAGAACGTTGTCTGTCCCTATAATATTTGTTTTCACGGCTTCCATAGGAAAGAATTCGCAAGAAGGAACTTGTTTTAAGGCAGCAGCATGAAATACTAAATTAACATCATGCATTGCTTCTTTGCAACTTTCTAAGCACCTAACATCGCCAATATAAAATTTAACTTTATTAAATGCCTCCCCATATTTAATTTGCAATTCGTGACGCAAATCATCTTGCTTCTTTTCATCTCTCGAAAAAATTCTAATTTCCTTAATGTCAGTATTGATAAATCTTTTAAGTACCGTATATCCAAAAGATCCAGTACCGCCAGTAATCAGTAATACTTTACCAGTAAAAAGACTCATATTAACTCCTCCTTTTCATTTTCTATTTTTGCAAACATATTTTCTTGTACAAATCTATATACTCTTGCATTTTGTCATTCATATCGAATTTTTTTGCTCTATCCACACAGGCTTTCTTTGAATAAGGTCTGTTGTTGTAGATGTATATTATCTCTTTTCTTAAGGTTTCAATATCATCACAATCGACAACCACTCCTGTTTTTTCATCTACAATCTCAGGACTTCCGCCCGTACGAAACGTTATAACTGGGGCGCCACAAGCCAAGGCTTCTATGTTAACAGTTGGAAAATTATCTTCCCTTGTTGGATTTAGGAACAAATCACAGGCTGAATATACATCCACTAATTCATTTTGGTTCTTTGTCCTATGTATGGATATGATGCCTTTTGGCAGGTTCTTATCTAGGTCGTCATTAGTTCCAACTAAAACAATAGCAAAATTATCAAACTCTAATTGTTTTCTCAATTCTATAAATACATCAAATCCTTTTCTCGATCCCCAATCAAAAGCAATCCCCAAAATAATAAATTTATTCTCCAAATTATACATTTTTCTAAAGGAAGATTCTTTTGGTCTAAATATATTTAAATTAATTCCGTTGTTAATAATCTGAATAGTATTTTTTTTCAAAAACGACCTTTTAAACAGTTTCGATAACCATACAGATGGGGCTATGTATACAATATTTGAATTTGAAATTGAATTAAAAAGCTTTTTCTTCAATGAATACATGTACCTTGTGTTGTCTATTAACGAAGCTGGATAAATATTCAGTTGGGGACAATTATTGCACTGAGTTTTCCATTTTTCACACTTAATCATAGAAAAAGAAGGGCATCCGCCTGTGAAGCTCCAACAATCATGTAGCGTCCAAACAATTTTAGTTTGATTTTTCTTGAAAAAATTAAATAGCATTTTGATATTAACATACCCGCCGTGGATATTATGCAAATGAATGATATCTGGTTTGATTTTTTTAATTTTTTTTATGAGTTTTATAGTAGAAAAAAATGCAAAACAACTGTTAAATCCAGTTAACCATCCTAATCGTTGAGAAATTCTCCTATAGATGTCTCCACATATAACAATATCGTCCGACTCAATTTTAAGATTATATTTTGATAGTGGATAGCAATTGTATATTTGAAATTCTCCGGTTTTAGTGGCAAAATTCCTTATTTCACGCATAATAGCACCGGTACTGCCAAAATTTCCCAAATTAATAGCTAAGATTTTATGTTTCATTGTATTTATTCTTGTATCTGTAACTGGTTTGTGTTTTGTTGATTCTCCACTTGGAGTACAAACCTATAAAAACGATATAATAGTAAATCACATTTTGCCCCATGTCCTCATTAGAAAAGGTTAAAAAGAGAATCAAAAAGATTAGTACTGCAGAAAAAATGTTCTTCTCATTTATTGCTGAATATTTTAACAATCCTATAAGTGTTACAAAACCAAACAACAAACCATATGCAGCAAAACCTATTAATAATGTATTGGTATTGTCTGTTGCTGAGTATATTCTATCAGCAGCTAACTGTGTTCCATACAACCGATATCTACCATAACCAAACAATGGATTTTCGAAGGCTATTTTTAGATTTTTAGTCAGAGACATAAAGCGTGTGTAGAACGAACCATATGAATTTGAACCATATGTAAGTTTTGCCGCTACTGCACTTTCACCAAAATATCGATAGGCGAATATGCCCGTAACCAAAACTACCATAGACAAAATCATCTTATGCTTTAACTCCAATTTAAACAAAATCAAATAAACTAAAACTAAAACTAGAGATATCAATCCTGCACTTGACCCTGTTGACAAGAGCCCCAAAATAAAAATAACAATTCTGCTATGTTTTGGTTTTCCTGTTTTTTTAAATTCAAAAAGAAGACTTGCAATTAAGAATATCATGAAAACACCCGGCTCTCGAAAAATTCCATGATTTCGCGAAAATCCATATAGTACGTTTTGATTAATTGGTGTGGAGGAAAAAATCGTTGTAGCAAAATAATTGTTAGAGGTATTCACAAAACGGGGCAACATTGAGACAAAACTTGGAGAAACATTAAATAAAACAAAAGTAATTAATGACCATGTAGTAAGAAAAACCATTACCTTAATGAATTTATCTGCAACATCGTATTTTTTGTCAAGAAGTGCAAGTAAACCTGCATTCAAAATAATAATAAATCTATACAAATAATTGGGGTATTCTTCGGCATTAACCAAACACGAAACAATTGGTAAAAAAAGGAGCAAAGCTAAGAAGAATATATTTTTGTAGGTAAAAACCAAATCTCTATGAAAAATTAATAAAATTAAAAGCAAAGTCAAAAAAGGCACTACTTTTCTTACCAAAATAAATTGCTCCGCGATGTTTGTTCCAAACAACAACGTATCATGTGAAAAATATAAATAGGAAAAGACTAAAACATAACAGATTATATTTTTAAGCTTGTCGTTATTTTTTTTCATATATCAAATCCAAAATCCTTTTTCCTTGTTTTTTTTCATTTTTTTCCTTCGAAACCCATTCTTCAGCCTTCTTTGCCCTATCACAGTAATAGTCGTAATTATTTATCACTTCTTGTATGGTATCAGTCAAAGCATCAGTAGATTCGTTTTTTGGATAAACAATATAACTATCATATTCTTCAGGTATACCTGCTAACTTATATGCAATGAAAGGAATCCCAGAAGATAATGCTTCGAGGTTTTTAGATGGAAAACTATATTTTGTATACTCTTCCTTTTCAAATCTCGGATTGACAATAATCGATGCAGTAGATATCACTTCTAAAGCTTTCATTCTTTCTAATTGACCTAAAAATACAATTCTCGAATCTTTGTTTGATTGCATTTTTATATAGTCCTCTGAATCTCCCATGCCACAAATGACCAATTTATATTCTTCGGATTGAACTTTTGAAAAGGCATCGACAAGATGCTTAATCCCAAACTTTTCGTTCAGAGTGCCTGCATACACAATATTTTTTTCCCTTTTATCGCCAACAACATTTTGATTAAAATTTGTTGATATGCCCTCCATAACAATATATTCTTGATTGGAAACTAATTTTTCCGACATAAATTCGGTCAAAAGAACAAATTTATCAATATACAATAGCTTATTAAATGTATTTTTTTTCAACCAGCTCAAATAAATTCTAGAAGAAAAACTTATCTTGTTTGTCAAAATTGTATATTGAGGTAAATCGGCAACGATAACACAAGTTGTAATTTTAGAATCAATTCGCTTGGCAACTTTCATAGCTCTCATAGTCTCTGGATACATACTATAACTGATAAGTATTTTTCTATGATTTGTTTTTTTCGATGCCCATTTTTTTATTTCTTTTTGCAAAGAACGTCCCATAAATAATCTTTTAATGTATTGGACATTATTGAAAGGGAGATTAATATCGACAGCTCCTAGTGCATGAGAAAAGATTGATCGCTTAATAAATGGTTTGTTATAATTTTTCGGATATGATTGTACTGGTAAATAATTCATAAGAGTAATTGGATGATTTAAATTAGCGTCCAAACCACGGATAATTTTCCACATCAAAGCTTCCCCAGATTCTGTCATTGTATTTTTTCTGTTCAACTTTACTTCATTCATATGTTCAGGAATAATTCTTGAAAGAAATACTATATCGTCCATGCGTCTCGTTACTATATCTCCTTATAATTCATAACCTTTTTTTCTAAAAAAATATTCCATAATTCTTTTGGGCTTGTTGTGCCCTTGTTTTGGCGTCTTTTGTTGGCAAAAGTCTCAAAATCACAAATAGGCTTTGCAGACACTTCAGCAACAACGGTGTTTGAAGGAACGTCTTTTGTCACAATAGATCCAGCACCAATAATTATATTATCACCAATCCGTACGTTTGGTAGAATGATAGACTTTGCACCAACCATGCAACTATCACCGATTTGAATACAACCAAAATATTGTTTGAATAATTCCACGCCATATTTCAAATTCAACATATTTCTTGTTTGGTCATGGGTAATAAAAGAAACATTTTGAGTAATCCATACGTTGTTCCCTATTGAGATTAACTCTGGTTCGGATGGGGAATATGCAAGGTTGCCATCGAACATTATTTCCTATGTGGCGAAATAACTTTTTATGCCTTTTTATATATTTAGATCTTTGGTTTGATGTGACGAGACAAAAAAGTATAATTTTCTCAATATGACAAATAGTTCATTTCCGCTTTTCATGTTTATTTAACTACCCTATAGAATAATTTTGGACTAACAATAAAGACAAATGCTGCGAGTTTAGTTTTCCAATCAAATGACGAGCTTTTCAAGATAATGTTCATTGAATTGCGAACGTCATATTCTTTAATCAATTTCCAATACAAAATGTTTTGGTTTGAAGATGCGAAACGATGTAAAACAGAAAACAGGCTTCTACTATACATATATATTGAAAACTCTTCCGCAAATTCATTATTTCTCAACAAAAGATAATCCGAACTTCTTTTTGCTGCTTCAATCACATCCGTTTGATGCCATGTAATTTTTCTCGATGCCGACTTTGCTGATACTCTATACCAGTAAGTTTTTTCCTTTATCTGATATCCTTTATTGCAATGAGACAGCGCCTTAGTAACAAACTCCCAATCTTCTCCATATCGCAAATCTGTAGAAAATAACAAGTTATTATTTTTTATAACACTGCTTTTGTAAGAAAAACATGGAAAAACAATATTTCTTTTCGAATATGTGTACTCTTTAAGTAACTCGACAGGCTTTACATATTTTCCAACAACAGTTTCTCTGTCATATCTAAACAACGTGTTTCTACTATTCGTTCTATAGCAACAAACAACGTCTAAGTCATTGTCTTCAAATAATTTTTGCAAGTATTCTATATACCCGAAAGAAAAAATATCATCCGAATCTAAAAAAACGATTATTTCGCCTGAAGATAGTTCAATTCCTTTGTTTCTAGCATGGCTTACTCCTTTATTTTCTTGAGAAAATATGATTATTTTCAAACCAATATTGTTCTTCGAAATTTCATCGAGTATGTCTTGAGTATTATCAGTTGAACCATCATTAATTAGTATTAATTCGAAATTATTGTTATTTTCGCTCATTACTGAACAAATGGTTTCGCGAATGAATTCACCACAATTATAGCAAGGAATGATTATTGATATTTTTTTCATAGTCTCATTTATCTTCGGGCAGTTGCAAAAGACTGCCTAACTCTAAATCAAATTGTCTCGGCAAAATTCGATCAAATCCAGCACCGTTTGTAAAAGTCAATTCTCCAAAATAGATTTTTTGTTTAACAATGTATAAATCAACCCTGACATGAGGAAATCCTTGAGATAGGAGTTCGGAATAATATAACATTCTGGATAATTCTTTAGGCTTTTCTATTTTTTTATCATTGGGAAAATCCATTGTTACATTATCAAGCAAATTCCAATCTAAATCATATACGTTTCTCTTGTGGTTCTCAAAACGATTGGTATCAACAATGATGTAGTATGGTTTTCCCGAAAAGCATAATACTTTGTAATCCACCGGAGCCTTTCCGCTTCCATCATCAAGAAATTTTTCAATAATTATTCTTGGTTTCTCAACACCATAAAACCATTCTCCATAACATTTTAAAAATTTTTCTTTGAGCCAGCGATTTAGTTTTTTTTCACATTTTTTAAAAACAAGTTTTGTTTTGTCAGTACAAATTATATTAAAGCCAGATCCATGAGTAACTTTAATGACAAACTTGTTTGGTAGTTCTTCCCACGGAATTTTTTTTGCATCAAACCCTTCCCACAATAAATCATTTAACAACTCAGGGCATTTTTCTGAAATATATTTTCTAACAGCAAATTTATCTACTAATTTAGGAAGAATTCTGTTTTTGTAATTAATTTTAATCCATTGTAATTTTTCGTTGTAAGTCTTAGGATTAGAAAAATTTAATTTATATCCATTTTTTATTCTAAATAATATTTTTAATGCTAGTTTAGGACTAACAGAATATATCAAGTTCAATGGGAATAGTAGTATTTTTTTAACTGTTGTCTTCATATTTCTTCATTGTCGAGTTTTTCTATGTAAGATATTATGATGTTCAAGACATTTGATTCTCTATCATATTTCTTTGTTATTGGTTTGTTTGTTGCCTCGATAATAGTCTCTCCTAATTTTTCTATATCAACAACAGAACGGATATAGCCTTGCTTATCAAGAAAATCAACAATTTGCAATTGATGATCGTCTATATGTTCCCCAAATTTAGCTAACCTAGGGACTGCAATAATATTTTTTCCAAGTTTCGATGCTCCAATTAAAGCCCCTGTTCCACCATGAGAAATTATAATGGAAGCTTTTCTCCTCAATTCATCAAATTTGTCGTGAGAAATAAATTTCTCGAATTTGTAGTGTTTTGGAATATAATTGGACGTACCTATTTGGGCAAATATTTCTTCGTTGATAATGCCATTTTCAACTAAGATATCCAACTGTATTAGTAATCTGTCAAATTGGTACATTTGAGTTCCACAGCAAACAAAAATCATATTAGTATATGCTTCCTCCATAGACACCTTTGGGATAAAACGCCTTAAGAGGTTCCCATTGATAAATAAACAAATCAGCATATTTGTACATAAATTTACCAGCTCTAGTTGTATTTGTAATTCGTGCAAATGTCTCTATGTATATAAACTTTTTCTTGTGAAGTTTTGCATAAACCATGAATGGTAAAGAAATATAAGTTCCAGTTGTAATTATGACATCTGGTTTTTCTTTCTTGAGTATTTTGCCTACTTCTCTAAATAATTTAAATGTTTTTATTAGTCGGTGTTTGCCTCCAATTCCAGTATGAGTAACAAAATAATCTGCTTTCACATCAACATTAGTTTTAGCAGTTACCACAAACCCATCATATATATCTAACAGTGGTTTTAAACAAGTTAATTGCTCAAAATGTCCGCCTGCTGCGGAAGTAAGACAAATTTTGATTTGTTTCTTCATAACATATTTGCACCGTTGCCTTCAGCCAAACTCAGTTTGGCAACCGAGCAACTTATCCTTTCTAAACTATAGTATAGCACTTACTCTGCGCCTTGCTATTGAATATAAATGACTTGGAGAACTGTAAGATTTTTACTACTGTCTTAACTTTTACCTAAAAATGCAGTCCATTGAAACAGACCACTGATGTTAAGTGTCATAGCAATTTACAAATTGGTTATATATTGTTCAATTCTCTTGATGGCCTCTTTAAGAGCATTTAGAGAATATGCATAACTAATTCTTACAAATCCTTCACCATTATCACCAAAAGCAGTACCAGGCACCACTACGACACGTTGTTTGTTCAATAAATCAGTAGCGAAGACCTCGCTTGTCATTCCAAATTTTCTAATATCTGGAAATAAATAAAACGCACCTTTTGGTTCAAAGCAAGGTATTCCTAATCTATCTAATTCCGATAAGAAATATCTTCTTCTTCCATCGTATTGTTCTTTCATCATTTCAATGTCTTTGTCACCATTTTTCAATGCTTCAATGGCTGCATATTGACTAATTGTTGGAGCACACATAATCACAAATTGATGAATTTTTTTCATCTGTTCCATAATTGCTTTATCTGCCATAACATAACCTAATCTCCACCCAGTCATTGAATAGGCTTTGCTAAAACCATTAATGACAATGGTTCTTTCTCTCATATTTGGCAAACTACCTATAGATACATGATTGTTAGAGTATGTCAGTTCACTATATATTTCATCCGAAATGACTAACAAGTCGTGTTTAATTATTACTTCAGCAATTTTTTCTAAATCTTTTTTTTCCATAATTGCTCCTGTTGGATTATTAGGATAATTCATAATTACTATTTTAGTTTTTGGAGTAATTGCAGATTCTAGTTCCTCTGGTGCAATTTTAAATTCGTTTTCGCTCTTCAATTGAATTTTATTAACTATACCGCCCGCTAAAATAATGTCAGGTTCATAGCAAACGTAACAAGGTTCTAAAATAATTACTTCATCACTAGGATTGATACAGCAGCGTAACGCTATGTCTATTGCCTCTGATCCACCCACTGTAACAACTATTTCATCTTTTGAATAATTTAGATTGTATTTTCTTTTATTCCATTTGGAAATTTCTTCTCTCAGTTCAGGTAGTCCTGAATTCGATGTATAGAAAGTCTTGCCTTTTTCTAAAGCATAGATTCCTTCTTCGGTAATGTGCCAAGGCGTGTCAAAATCAGGCTCGCCTACCCCCAACGAAACACAATCTTCAATGGTAGATGCAATTTCAAAGAATTTTCTTATTCCAGATGGTTTTATTGCTTTTATTCTGTCAGAAGTAAAATCTCTCATAGAATGATATTTTCTCTTTTATTTTTTGGTTTTTCTTCTATAAATACTCCGTGGTCTTTGTATTTTTTGAGTACAAAATGTGTTGCAGTTGATTGGATTTGATCTAAAGTTGATAACTTATCAAATACAAAAGAAGAGACTTCTTTCATTGATTTTCCTTTAATTTGTACCAAAAAGTCAAATCCACCAGATATCAAATACACAGAGTCAACTTCATCATATCTGGATATTCTCGATGCGATGGCATCAAATCCAACGCCCCTTTGAGGAGAGGCTTTTACTTCAATAAGAGCATTACACTTTTCTTCAACTACTTTGTCCCAATTAATGATAGTGTTATAACCACATATAATTTTACCGGCTTCTAATTCACCAATTGCAGTTATTACATCCTTTTCTTGTTCACCAAGCAATTTAGCAATGTCAGATGTTGATAAACGAGAATTATTCTCAATAAGTTTTAGTATTTTTTCTTTCATTTCTTTGCTCCTTGTTTTAATCTCTCCTGAACAAATCTCTAGTATAAACCTTATTTTTAACAGCATCAAGTTTACTATCATATCTATTGGTTATAATCGCATCACTTCTCTTCTTGAATACACCAAAATCGTTCACAACTACACTTCCAAAAAACTCACTCCCGTCTTCTAATATTGGTTCATAGATGATAACTTCTACACCCTTGGCTTTGATTCTTTTCATAATTCCTTGGATGGAGGAAGATCTAAAATTGTCACTACCAGTTTTCATCGTTAATCTATATACTCCAATGGTAATGTTTTTTGCATTATCTTCTGTAAAATTTGCCATACTCAAAACTCTATCTGTGATAAAATCTTTTCTCGTTCTATTGGATTCAATAATTGCACTTATTAAATTTTCTGGAACATTATCAAAATTAGCTCTTAATTGTTTAGTATCTTTCGGCAAACAATATCCGCCATAACCAAACGATGGGTTATTGTAATGTGTGCCAATTCTTGGATCTAAACAAACACCTTCAATAATTGATTTGGTATCTAGTCCTTTGCTTTCAGCATATGTGTCTAATTCATTAAAATAACTGACACGTAGCGCCAAATACGTATTGGCAAATAGTTTAACCGCTTCAGCTTCTGTTAATCCCATAATTAAAATAGGTACATCTTTCTTGATGGCGCCTTCTTTTAGTAGCTCTCCGAATTGTTTGGCTTTTTCCGTTTGATCTTTTTCGCATCCCACAATAATGCGGGATGGATACAAATTATCTTCTAAGGCTTTAGATTCTCTTAAAAATTCAGGACTAAACATGATGTTGTTCGTACGATATTTTTCTCTAATTAATTTAGTGTATCCAACAGGTACTGTAGATTTGATAACCATCATTGCAGTTGGATTCACTGATAACACTAATTCAATAACTTGTTCCACTAAAGAAGTATCAAAAAAATTCTTTTTGGAATCGTAGTTAGTAGGTGTTGCAATAACAATAAAATCAGCATCCTTATAGGCAGATGTGCTGTCTAGCGTCGCTAATAAGTTGAGTTTGTTTTCTTTAAAATATTTTTCAATATATTCATCTTGAATGGGACTAATCCTATTATTAATTTTGTCTACCTTTTTAGGAATAACGTCCACCAATTCAACATGATGGTTTTGCGATAATAATACCGCTATTGATAAGCCAACATATCCTGCTCCTGCGACCACTATTTTCATAATGTTTTCCTTCTCTGCTATACAGAATTCGTAATAAATTTTGAAGACTTTTTCAATTTTTCCTCCAAGGGTGTCTTTGTTTTCTTACTACAATCCTTAAATATTTTTACAATTAGCTTCTCTTTTTCATCTCCCTTTTATACCGAAACAATCCTGAGAGACTAAATGCAAAATATGGCCAAGGATCAGACCAATAAAAAATTTGGTCACGAGTTTTATAATTACTAAACCACGACGGTTTGCTTTTAAATCTATTTGGAGATTTAATAAACCAAAGCAAATCAGTTTGAGAACAACGAAGACGTCTACCATATTCATATTTGTTAAAATCTGTAACATCATTACCTAACAACAATTGAATCATTTGCAACCCTTGATCCGTACCTGCGTCAAAAGTAATCTTAACACTTCCAGAAACACGTGGATTTATTTCCATAATTTTCGCAATTCCATCTCTAGGGTCTTGTATAAAATCAACATCAGCAGCACCCCTCCAGTTTATCAACTGTAATAATTTTTTACAGCTTTCAATTATATCTGGCCTATCAACTGTTATATTTAAGGTACTCGAACCTCCACTGATTGGAAACCATCTATTTTTACTGAATACGACAGAAGTTTTTACATTATTATCGTTGTCAATAAACATTGCACATTCATACTGAATATCAGTTTGAGGAATATACTCTTGAAATACGTAAGAGCCATAGTCGTGTATTAATGGTGAAAGTTTTATCATTTCTTCTTTTGATTTTACAACTTTAAAACCAATAGCACCGAACCCTACTTTTGGTTTCATAACGATTGGGAACGCAATCGTAGAATTCAAAATGTCTTCCAAGCATTTGACATCCAATAGTGTGGAGGGGCATGGGATATCGTTTTTCATACATATTTCCATTGTTTTGCTTTTGTCACCAGCCAACTGAAAAATCTCCCAATCATTAGAAGCAATCTTTGCATATTTGCTAAATTCAATTTTGTTTTTTGAAAGAATACGTGCGATGAAATCTGTGGTCGGGACGACAATATCGTATTCGCCTGTTTTGAGAAGATTGCGAATTTGAGAAGTAGTTTCTTCTTCTTTTTCGTCATCGCAAACCCCAATAATACGCTTGTCAGTATAACGAGATGCATATGCTACATCAAGTTTAGAACGACATAATGCAGCAACGATGCATCCCTGTTTTTTAAAAGAACGAATCAAAGGCAAGCATTGACGAGCTCGGCCTTCTGCTATGAGTATTCTCAATCCTTTATAGATAATATTTTTTGACATCGTTTTTCAAATAACTTTTAACTAAAAACAATTAAATTCGCATCAATCTACGGGAGTAGGATGAGTTAAAGCACTCTTGTCGCACATTATTCGCTTCTTAATGGATTAATTGCCTTATTCAATAAAAAAGTATACTTGTTTTTACCAGTAATTCTAAGAACAACATATCCTAGTGTTGCTAACCATCTTGGGATTTTCACAACATGCTTTGCTTTTCCTAGAGTTTTTTCTTTCTCTATATAGTCGACACTATTCATTGGCTGTTCGTCCTTGATAATGCGTATCTCATTTTTTGGTTTAGAACCGCACCACTTAATCATTTCTTCGATTGCTTTATCTAAATGCAAGACTTCATACTGAGTATTTTTTCCAATTTGATATGCCCAATTAGGATATCTGAGATAAATTCTTTTTTGGATATCTCTTTTTTCGTCTTCCGAATAAACTGGTGATAATCTGAAAATAGTATAATTTGCGCCGCTGTTTCTTAATAGTTGCTCGGCCTCATACTTGGTTTTGCCATAGATAGTAATTGGGCGACATTCCGTTTGAGTATCTACGATACCTTTTTGAAACCCAAACACATCAACAGTACTAATAAAAAGAACTGGAATTTTATTATCTCTAGCAACATTAAAAACATTTTTTGCACATTCTATATTTGAATATTCGTACATTTTTCTAGTATATTTTTTTCCACTCACTGCATGAGCTAAAGCAGCAAGATGAATTATTCTATCCATTTTTTTATTTTTGACAATTTTTTCTAATTTTTCTTTTTTTCCCAAATCACAAACAAATACTTCTTCAGCCTCTCTAATGTCCAAACCTATTACTTTGTACCCTCTTTTCTTAAGAGACTTGACTAGATGACTACCAATCATCCCAGCTGCGCCAGTAACTAATATTTTCATTCATTGTTCTCCTCAGCCATTTTGATTAACTTCTTTAATAATCTTTTGTTTTTTTTTCCGAAGATCTTACAAATAACACACCATGCAGTTTCAAAAAATATCCAAGCATCGAAAAAGAAACCTATTTTTTTAACATAAACTAGTTCTAATTCTTTTCTTGTTGGAAGGACTTTTTCTTCGTATTCTTCAACATTTGAATCCTCAAATTTATCACCATATATGTAATCATACAAGGCCGCTGGGCCAGTCAAACCAGGTCTTACTGTCTTGGTTTTTTCATATTTTCCAGTTCTAAAAATTTCAAATTGATCTTTTGCTACGGGGCGAGGCCCAACAATGGACATTGTTCCATTCAGAATATTAAAAAGTTGAGGTAATTCATCAATTTTCAATTTTCTAATAACTTTGCCCCAAGGAAAAATTCTATTAGTTTCAGGCCGAAGTGACGACTCACTGCCCTCTTCCTTTTCTTTCAACGTTCTCATTGATCGAAATTTATACATTTTGAATTCTTTGTTGTCTTTTCCTATTCTATTAGCAACGTAAAAAATTGGACCAAAATCACTGATGAGTATTCCAATAATCGTCAAAATCCAAATTGGTGATGATAATATTATTCCGAAAAAAGAAAGAAGGATATCAAATAGTCGTTTAAAAAATTTGTACACCTATATCACATTCTCCTAAACACGCATTCAAAAGCCTCAGCGTAATTGCAACCAGCTTGGGAGCCTCTATATGCCGCAAGACTTTTTATAAATTCAGTACTCCTAGGGTGCGGGTAAGGTCTCATAATGCCTTTGTATGCTTTTGCAGCCTCTAATTTTGTTTTCACGCCTTCCTCGCCAATTTCTACAAAATAGTTTGGCACAAAACGATTAATTGAAGAGTCGAGGCTCCATTCTGTGGAAGAGGGAACTTCCATATACATTAGTTCTTTTAAAACAGTAAATCCTTCTTTTCTCTGAAAAAGTCTTGATGCGGCTTGAACGGCGTATGAAGTCTGAACATGATCATTGTTTAAGTCTGCCGGATGATGAGTGATTACAACATCGGCTCTGAAATCCTCAATGCAATTTTCGATAAATTTAACTAGGTCTAAGTGCGGGACAGTATTCATTTTAATATTAGGAAAATCAGCACTATATGTCTTATCTATACCCAAAATTTTATAAGCTCTTGCTCTATCCTCAATTAAAGTATCAGAAATACCCGACCGAGCAGAAGCGCTGCTAGACATAGTGGCTATTGCAACGTTATGTCCTTCTTTAATTAACTTGTTTATTGTTGCTCCTGCCCCCAAAACTTCATCATCAGGATGTGCTACTACTATTAAGTAATTCATAAAATGCTCCTTTTTAATATATGTTCATCTTAGCATTTGAAAAAAACGCTCGAATAATCATTGAGCGTTTTCTACATAATTATTTGACCTTGACTTGCTCTATGATTAGACATTTATCATAATTCTTTGTATGTGGGAACACACTCTAGTAGTGCTTTAATACCGATTTTATTGTCTCTAGAAACGACAGCCTCTTTTAATTTGTTTAGTTTTTCTTCTAACTCTCTGTCAGTGATTGGTTTATCTTTCTCAATAAAGATTTTCTTATTTTTGGTGCTTTTTAGAGTTTCTGATTTAGTCAGTATTTCTTCATACAGTTTCTCGCCTGGTCTTAATCCCGTTTCTTTAATTTCGATGTCTTTTCCTGGTTCAAAGCCTGAGAGTTTAATAATGTTAACCGCCAGTTCATAGATCTTAACGGGTTGACCCATATCTAATACCATCAGTTCGCCGTTCTTAGCGATGGTCACTGAGTGGAGCACTAATTGTGAGGCTTCTGGTATAGTCATGAAGTATCTAACGATTCTCTTATCAGTAACGGTTACAGGACCTCCATTAGCGATTTGCATTTTAAATAGGGGTATTACTGAACCAGCACTACCAAGGACGTTACCAAATCTCGTCGCGGAGAAAGTAGTATGTTGCTTTCTAGCGGCGTGATTTAAAACAATCATCTCGCACATTCTCTTCGTGGCCCCCATGACGTTCGTGGGATTAACCGCTTTATCGGTTGAGACCATGTGTACTCTATCGGCTTTATATTTTTCTGAGAGAAGCACGGTATTTAAAGTCCCGAAGACGTTGTTATCAATGGCTTCACAGACATTATGTTCCATGAGGGGGACGTGCTTATGCGCAGCCGCCATAATGACGATATTGGGTTTATAGGTTTTAAATACTCTTTCTAGAGCGTCATAATTAGTGACGGAACATATTTCTATTTGCAAATTGATTTTGTGATTATAGGTAATCTTTAATTCTTGTTGGATGTCATAGACCCCATTTTCATATATATCTAATAACACCAGTTGTTTAGGTTCCATGCTGGCGATTTGTCGAGATAACTCTCCGCCTATCGAACCCCCACCACCAGTGATTAAAACTACTTTATCTTTATAATAGTTGATTGTTTCTTCTGTGATGACTTCTTGTTCTTTTCTAAACAATAATTCTTCCACATCAAAATCTCTTAATGATCTCTTGCCTCTACCCGTGGTCTGCATTGACGGATAGTCATAGGACTTAATCTTAAATCCCGCGGCTTTATATTTATCGTATAAGCCTTTTCTATCAATATCGTCTCGATAAGGGAGAGCAAATACTACTTCTTGAACACCGAATTCATTTTTCAATCGATTAATGGCGTTTCCGTTATTTTCTAATACTTCTTTACCATATACTTCTCGACCCAACTTTTCTTTATCCGCATCGATAAAGCAAACGGGTTCATAAGAAGAGCTAGGATTGTTTAATAATTCTTCGGCTAAACTTGTACCTAAACGTCCCGCGCCTAAGATAGCGATTTTAATTTTGTTCCCAAAATTGCCTTCGTCTAAAGACCAATCGCAGCGGCCCAAAAAGTTAATAGCTTTTGTCAAGAAACTACCAAATTTAGTTTTTCTATTAAGTTTCTTATAAAGGAAACGATACATCATTCTCAAAGTCAGAATGACGACTAAATCGATGGCAAAAAGTCCGAGGATGACAAAAAATTTAAAAGTTGCAACGCCCGGAATAACTAATTGCAAAACGTAATATAGTATCAAAGCCGCGGTATCGGCCAGTATCAATCTCAAAAATGAACCGACCCCACCATATCGCCAGATTTGACCATAAACGTGAAATAATAATCTACCTAATAAAAGCGAACCTAAACCGATTAGATAATGCCATAAGATATCGAGCCAATCATAATTAACAATTTCTGGCTCTAAATACATATACGGAACTAGGGCTAGAGCCATGACCGCGGTAAAGACCAAAACGTCATAAAAAACTAGAGCCCATCTAATCGATACGTTAGATAGATATTTTTTAACTTTAACTCTTTTGGACATAATGTCTGAATGTTATTTATTGATAATGTCGGTAATGATGTTGATAGATACATCAGCGTCCACTAGTCTGCCGCACATCATAAACGAAACTGTCACTGTTCTTTTATGTAAATTTACTTTCTTAATTTGGGTTTCTAAGCCAGAAAGAGGACCATCTAAAACTTTAATCTTTTGTCCCACTTCGACTTCGATGTTGCTAATCTCTGTAACTCTATTGCTGTTCTTGCTATATAAGATATCAATCATCCGCGCTTCATCTTTATTTAAAGGAACAAATTTATATGTTAAACCTTCTCGACCTAACATCTTCGTATATTTAGGAGTAAAGAACAAAGTAAAAAATAACTCTTTGGGTTGATCGGTCTCCACGAAGATATAACCAGGAAAACATCTTTGAATAACTTCTCTTTGAACACCGCGATATTTTCTTAGCACTTTACGGTACGGTGCGAAAACATCGAAGCCCTTTTTATTTCCTAGTTGCCTTTTAATCGCCTCGATAGTTTTTTCTTCATCTCCGGTTTTAACTTGAACTACGTAGTACATAATAAATGTTATTCCTTATTTTAAGCATACTCGGTCATTAGATATTAAACCTTAATATCGTTAGAGAGATAGCATCTAAATCCTTTATCAGTGCCTAAGGCTTCAAACAAGTAATCTAGAATTAATTAAGTTTGGCTGAGCGACTTAGTCGAGTTTAAAACTGAATAAGTCTTTTCTTTTAGTAATCTTTAGGGCCTTATCTAAGGTGGAGGGCCTAAAGGAATGCATATCGCTAGCGATGATATCGACGAGATCGTTTTTTAATAATTTTTTCACGAATCTTTTTTCTTTCCCCGTGGTGAGACCCACGAGAGCCCCGCTATTGACTTGGATGAGAGCGCCTTCGCTTTTTAAGGCGTAGACTTTTTCTAAGGTTATCCATTCATATCTTTCAACATGAGCGACGATAACTTTGTAACCTTTAATGTTGAAGTGATAGATAATTTCTTGAATGTCTTCTGGTTCTCGAGTGAACGAGAATTCGAGAAGGACCCTGTTGGTGTTGTTTAGAGTCAGTAGTTGTTTGTTTTCAAGCTTTGCGAGGATGTCCTCACGCGGCGTGTAATAAATCTCTTGACCTAAATATAACTTTACTGGCAGTTTATTTTCTTCTACCGCTTGCTGTAATTGTTCGAACTTTTCTTTAATTTCTTCTACGCTCTTTTCATACCGATTCAAAATATGATGGGGTGTACAAACTATTTCTTTCACCCCCACACTGATTTCTTGTCTAATCATCTCTAGAGACTGTTCTATCGATGAAGAACCATCATCCACATTAGGGATTATGTGAGTGTGAATATCGATCATCAATATTAATCCTTTTTAATCCTCATCGGCTCCCTCTTCTAATTCTTCCACGGCGTTTCCATTTTGGTCTTTACCGTTCTTCACACCGTGAGAATCATTTTCTTTACCGTAGTAGTTTTGATAATAATAGCTATACCTATTCGAATAGTAGTTACTGCCTCTAGCGGTAATGCTTGAGAACACACAGCCTAAGATATTAACAGTGTTATCTTTTAACACCTTGACGGCTTCTTTAGCCACGCTCTTTTCTGTTTTTGATTGCGAGACTACAAAGATACAGCCATCGCAAAGTTTAGAAATAATGGTCGCGTCACTCACCGCGAGGATGGGAGGACAATCTACGATAATATATTCATAATTCGCTCTTAATACTTTAAAAACTTCTTTAATGTTTTCACTACCTAAAATAGTGGTTGGGTAAGGAACTTTGCTCCCTCTATTCAAACAGTCGATACCATTGTCGCTGTGTTTGATAGCTTCTTCTAATCCAACGTTGCCGACGAGGACATCAGTAATGCCATTTTTGTTTTCAATTTTAAACGAACGATGGAGTTTTGGCCTTCTAAAGTCGAGATCGACAACGATGACTTTCTTTCCATCTTCGGCATAAGTGGCCGCAAGATTTAAAACCGTGACTGTCTTACCTTCACCTTGAATAGAGGAACAGACTTGGATGACTTGTGGACGTTTATCGACATTAGCGAATTCTAATGAGGTTTTAATTCGACGATAAGACTCGGCGGCTAATGACAAGGGTTGCTCAACAGTAATGATTCGATAGTTAGGGTTTTTTATTACCGATTTCATATTTTTATTGAAACGGAATCTCTTAAATAAATTCATCTTTTTTTACCGCCTTTCTTTCCACCTTTCTTTTCGTCATCGAATTGATATTCAGGAATGCCGGCTAAAACGGGAATGTTGAGAATTCTTTCAATTTCGTCACTAGACTTAAAGGTGTTGTCAAACATTTGTCTAATGAGGACGTAAAGGAAAGCGGCACCTACCCCGGCTCCAAAACCAATCGCCGTATTTCTTAAAACGTGAGACACTCTCGTTCCTACCTTGGGCGGACTAAAAACTTTCAAGTTATCATATAGCAAGTGATAGACAGGTTTATCTACTAGAACACCCTCCTCATTAAGAACTTTTTCAGTAGTGTCCGCCACTTCCTGAGCGGTATTGATAACGACGTCCACTACTCTCCTAGCTTCTTCAGGATCGTGATTAGTGTAAGAAACTTTGATGACCAAGGCGGTGTTAGAAACCGATAAATTATCTCTTAATTCTTGAACAGAGATATCCGTTCTTTCGGAAACTTTATCTAAGACAATATTCTCTTTTAAGAAAACGACAAAAGTGTTAGAGATATAATTTGAGAAAGTATAATCTTGTGTGAGATTTTGACTTGTGCTCTCGTAAGAAACGAGCATCGTTCCTGTCGATTGATAAGTCGGGACTTCCACTAAAGCGACGGTAAGACCGACGGCGGCGCCACACAAAATAAAGCAAACAATGGCAATCCAGTGTTTACGTATGATGAACAATATATCTTTAAAAGTTAAGCCTCTACTCTCTTCTTCAATGATTTGTTTTTCTTCGTCCATAGCCTTTTTCTCCTAATTCCATTCCTAATTTAAGAACTTCAAACGCCTGTCGCATATATATTTTATTGATAATAATAAACGGGGCAACTATTATTTTTTAAAAAACAGCCATAAGATAACATTCAGTGAGTTCAGTCACTGCGTAGAAATGGTTCCTACACTCTTAATTTGCTGTTTTTCATAATATAACGATGAGATTTAATTAATTTGAATAATTAAAATTCCTACGAACATTATATCAATATATAAAATAAAAAAAACATTTTTTGCCTTAAAAGTGTAAAACTTGCAAAAACGCCCTCGTTTTGAGCATTAATTTAAAATTAATAACTTTTGCGAGATTTCAAAACGAGCGACTTCAAATTATTGTTCAATTTTACCATATCTTCTATCCCTTTTTCGGAATTCTTTCAAACATTCCTCAAAATTCTCTTTTTTAAAATCTGGCCAGTACGTGGGAGTGAAAATAAACTCCGAATAGGCTAATTGGTACAAAAGATAGTTGGATAACCGCTGCTCACCGCTAGTTCTAATCATTAGGTCAATTGGGGGGAGATTTGCCGTGTATAAGTGGTTAGAAATTGTAGTTTCATCGATATCATTTACCGCTAATTCATTATTTTTCACTAATGTCGCAATTTCTTTCGTAGCTTTGACGATTTCTTGCCGACTTCCGTAATTTAAGGCGATATTGAAAACGTAATTGTCGTTATCTTTCGTTCTAAATAACGCCTCTTTCACCACTTTCTGGGTTTTCTCGGGTAGGCGAGATATATCCCCCATTACTTGCACACGGATACCGTCTTCCATGAACTTATCGATATTATCTTTGAAGAATTTGTCTAAATAAGTGAATAACTGTTTGATTTCTAATTTAGGGCGGTTCCAATTTTCCGTTGAAAAAGCGTATAAAGTCATCACTTTGATGTGATTTTCCTTTACCGCCTCGAATATTTCAATAATCCTTTTACACCCCTCTTCGTGGCCTTTATGCCTAGGTAGGCCTCTTTTTTTAGCCCATCGGCCGTTACCGTCCATAATGATGGCCACGTGGTTTATAGGCTTTTTATCTTTTTCCATAGCCGGTATTCCTCTCTAGATATTCTTTAATTTGATTAATAGTCTTCATGGGGGTGGAGGTCCCACTAGCGATAACAGCGTTAGTATACTTAATTGGCTTATCGATACAATCTTGAACGCTTTCAAATAGATAAATCTGTTTATTAGGGTGGGACGCTACCGCTAATTCGTATAATTTCATGGTGTTAGATGATTTCTTGCTGCCGACGATAATAATGGTATCGACTTCCTCGTTTAAGGCTAAAAGAGCTTGTTGCCGTAAAAGTGTCGCGTTACAAATCTCATCAACCATGATAGCATTAGGAATGTTATTCTTTATTTCTTCATGAATTTTTTTTAGTTCTAGAAACGATAAGGTTGTTTGATTAATGACTAACGGGTCGCTTGCTTTTACCTTAGAATAGTCAAACGGTTCATTAATATCATAGAAATAGACATTATTGTTCATCGTCAAGGCCGCATTAGCTTCGGGATGATCTTTTTTACCGATATAGATGACATGATTAGCTTTTCTAATAATGTTAAAGCAATCCTTCACGCGCTTACAAGTAGAATCGATGAACGTCACGCCTCTTTCTTTTAAAATGCTTTCATAAATATCGGGATGACCATGTGCAGTAAAGATGACGACATCGTCTTGATTAAATTCTCTTAATCTCGCTAACGGGTCGATTCCTTTTAAGTCTAGAGTGATAATTCCTAAGCTATCTAGTTCTTTTCTTACTTCTTCGTTATGGACGAGCAAACCAAAAACATAGATGGTTTTATCAGGATATTCTTTGACGGTTTGTTTCGCGATGTTAAGGGCGTTAACCACTCCATAACAATGCCCGATGGGTTTTAATAACTTAATCATTTTAATTTCTTCACTAATTTATCTAAATCGTCTAACGTGCATTGGCAGTCTTTTAATTGTTCCGCGGCACTACCATGAGCGATAAACTTATTGGGAAGAGCCATAACTCTGAGACGACCCTCGTAATTTAAATCATTTAAGGCGTTTAAGACTAAAGAAGCAAACCCCTCTTTGGTGCCATAAATATCATAAATAACGATATGAGAATAATCCTTTAACGTTCTCAGTAATGGTTCATCAATTGGTCTTAAGAATACCGCGTTAATAATCGTATAGTCTTTATAGTTAGTCAGAAGTTCATTGACGATGGGACCATAGGAAATTATCGCTATGTCCTTTCCTTTATTTTCTAACTTCCATTCCCCTAATTTAAGGGCTTTAACTTTTTTATTATTCATGATAAGGGTTTGTCCCCGAGGGTAACGAATAGCTAGAGGATGCTCGTATTTAATCGAAAAATCAAAGAGCTCTTTAGCTTCAACTTGGTCTTTAGCCATGGCGATAGCGACGTTAGGTATCGACATCAAATAGGCCACGTCATATATGCCAGCATGGGTCTCTCCATCTTCTTCTGGTAAGCCTACCCGGTCGACGAGTAAGGTAACATTTAAATCCATTCTAGCGATATCGTGAGAGACTTGATCGTAACTTCTCTGCAAGAAGGTCGAATAGATAGAATAGTATGGATGGATGCCGTTCGCGGCTAGTCCCGCGGCAAAGACCGCTCCATGCTCTTCCGAAATACCGACATCGAACACTCGATCAGGGTAAGACTCTAACAAGTCATCAATCTTACTGCCCACCATGGTCGCAGGGTTAATTAGCACCATCTTGGGATCGCTAGCCATCTTTTCTTTAAGTAAGTCGGCATAGACCCCACTCCAACAAGTGTATTTTGGATCGAGCTTTTTAAGAGGTTTACCGGTTTTAATATCGAAAGGTTCGACGCCATGCCAATGACCGACCACATCTTTTTCCGCGGGTGCATAGCCTTTTCCTTTCGTCGTGGTGACGTGAATCACCACACTAGAAGGAGCGTTAACCGCGTAGCCAAAAACTCTTTCTAGGGCTCCAAAGTCATGCCCATCGACATTGGAAATAAAATAGATATCCGAAAGAGAGAAGAGATTCTTTCTAACAAATAGACGTTTAAAATAGTTTTTAATGCCACTGGTGAGTCGATAAAACCATCTCGTGGCCCGATACTTTTTAAGAGCTCGATATTTTTTACGCAAATTTAAATAACTTCTCGATAGTCTAAACTTTTCAAAATAGTTGTTTGTCGAGCCCACGGCTTTACCGATGGAACGGTTGTTGTCGTTGATAATAACGATCACTTTATGTTTAAAGCTCCCGAGATTGTTTAAAGCTTCAAAAGCTAACCCATTAGAAAAAGAGCTATCGCCAATCACGGCGATCACTTGATAGGATTCGCCTTTTAAGTCTCTAGCAAGAGCCATCCCCATGGCCGCGGAGATCGAGGTGGAAGAGTGTCCCGCTTCATAAGGATCGAATACTGATTCCTCTCTTTTTTGAAAGCCCGATACTCCGTTTTTCTTTCTTAAGTTTTCTAATGTCCGGCCCGATAAAATCTTATGGGCGTAAGCCTGATGACCAACATCAAAAATTATCTTGTCCTTCGGTAAATCAAAGTAATGATGCAGAGCGACGATTAAGTCCGTCGCCCCGAGAGAAGACGCTAAATGGCCACCATTTTTTGCGCAGTTCTCGATGATATTTTTTCTAATATCTTCACTTAAAAGTTCTAGTTCTTCTTCTCTTAAATCTTTGATATCGGAAGGATGGAAGGGTTTATTTAAATCAAATCGTCTAATCGCTTTCTTTTTCATATTTGGTAGTAATATTTTGCCACACTTATAGCATAATGGCAAAAGAAGTTAATGAATTAAACTCTATTATTTTAAAGATGAACGTTTTAAAAATATAAAAAGAGGGACCAAGATGATAATCATTCCTAAGGCGTATCCTGATAAATCGAGGAGGACGTCTAGCAGTTCTCCACTTCGACCGGCGACATTTAATTGAATTATCTCGGTAACGCTCGCTAAAATCATTCCTCCACCAAAAGAAATTAAAATCGTTAGGTAGTTTTTATACCAAATCCAGTCTTTTAGACAAAAATAGACCGCTGAAGAGGTAAGTAAGCCACTTAAGAAAAATGCCCCAAAATGACCGAGGCCTTTTCTAACAAATAATACAAAAGCCTCGTAATTAGTTTCGGTAATTGTTCCCGGTCTAATCCCGTTAATAATGTTTTCAAGTATTTTAGTGACTCCGCGAGAAACGGCCCCGCTCTCTTCTCCGCTTAAACAAGAGTGATAAATGATATAGCTATTAAGGAGCAGAGCTAAAACAACAAAGATAATAGCGAACGTCAAATCTAGTTTGCTCTTCTTCATATCGGCTATTCTAATTAAAGCAATTTTTAATGACTAAGAAAAGAAAAAAAGAGGCACGGGGTAGTGCCTCTTTCTTCGTCCATGCGTCGTTCTATTTTTTGATAAGGAAATCACGATGCATATCAGATTTGGAGCATGATTAGACAATCACAGAATTGTAATTGTGCCGTCTTCTCTAACCTCAATTATATCTCCTGTTTTAATAGTTTCAAGAAATTTCTCACCTAATTTATCAATACATATCACATCGCTCTCTTCCCAGACCTTGGCTAGGACGATTCCTGAAGCGGCGAGAGAATCGATATGTTCACTGAAAAGGAAGCAAGCCGGAGCGATGCCCATTTGACAAACGGTTTGAATGACCATCCCTCCAGTGGTAGAGCCGATAGTGATAGGTAAACATAAGGCTTTACCAGTAATATTCTTTTCGTAGATGTCAGGGTTATTCTGATCGGAAGCCAAAACTTGTTTAGAGTTTTTTAAAGCGCTCGATTGAAAAGTCGCGAGGGTATTAACCCCTTGACGCGAAACGATAGCTTCCCCTTTATAGTGGCCTCCAGCGATGACCCGGCCTTTAAACTTTTTCATAGTTATTTCCTCCCAATCACGAAGTTTAGGATGTCTTCGTTTTTCAAGTATTTAGCGTGGCTATAAGTCCTGAGTTTATTAGAGTTAGTGAGTATCCGTCTCAACTTAGTTAAAGGGTTATTGGTGTACATCAAAGGACAAATGCTCGTAATCTTTACCCCTCTAGAAATAATTTCTTCGTACAACGGTTCGTTCTTGAAGATTTTTAAAACGTAAGGAGAAGTCGTCATAATCGTTCTCACCACTACTTTCTTGTGGCCGATTTCTTCTAAACCTTTAATAATCTTATTAGACCAATCTCTCACTTGTTTAATAGTTAAATGAGGGCAACCGATAAAGACAAGATTACCGGGTTTATCTTTTTTCTTCCAAATGACGGGATAAGATTTATATACCCTTTCCAGTTCTTGATCATCGATGATATATTCCTGGGCTTCTTGTTTAATTAAAGTCATGCCCATCCTTTTAGCTTCCGGAGTGAGATTATCGATATGGAACAACCCTACCGCACCGTTAGAGGCGGTCGCGGCCCCAAAATCTTTTAGGTATCCTTCGACATCTTCGTTAATTTCATCGCCTAAAAATTTATCTAAACCAATAACGTAAGGCACTTCTTCCCTAACTTTCATTCCAATCGCACTGCCCAATATTTGAGCCTCAGGTAGTTTAGAAGTTTTAACGATGATTCTCCAGGTGGCTTTTCTCCCTTCATTAGTTAGTAGGCCAAACAAAGGAACATAGCCTAGTATCGATCCAAATAAATCAATCATTCCCGAATTGCGGTTGCATCTAGCGCCCAATACCGAATTAGCGTACACCACTGCGCTGGATTCCGCCCAAGAAAGGATATCGCCTTCTTTAGGAATATTGCCCACTTCTTTTAAGTAAGGGGTACAGGTAAAAGCGTCTTTATCGATGAGACCGGCTTTAAGAAGTTGCTCTTCATAATAGCTCTGTTTCCCATACATGATTTTAGAAAATATCAATTTCTCTAATAGATTGCATTTAACATTTTTATAGTCAATAGGACGAGGGTCAGCAGTAAAGCCCTCTTCCACCTTGATGTTGTTCGCATTAATTTCTTCCATAGTCTTGTATAAAGGTTTAAGTAAATTAATGCCGAAGGAAGTCACGAGGTGTCCTTTTTTATGCGTAACTCTCACTAAGCGAGGGGCATTAAAGATGTCGCCGAAACGGACGATGGTCTCCATCATCTTTTGTTTAGTTTCTCCGTGCTCACCACGCAAAATAGCTAACTGTCCTTTAGTTAACTTCATTTTAGGTTTATACATATATGTTTTCCCTCCTCGGGTTCATATATATTCTAGTCTTTATTAACGAAGTTTATAACAACTTTTTGATATCTTTCAATATCCCGAAGATAAGAGACCCCGTGTTTGGCTCCTTCAAATAACTCGTATTTTATTTTTTCTTTATAAGTTTCTGCGAGTTTTTGACTTAAGACATGGGGGACAATTCTATCGTTCGTACCGTGAATAATTAAAATCTTACATTTAGTATTTTTTATCGCTTCATAAGCATCTAGTTGGTTTAAGTTGGTTCTCGCAAACACGATTGAAGAAAGATTAACTATCGGATACAAAATAGAAGCGGGTAACTTCACACTTTTAATACTGGTTTTCATTATTTCTCTCGGGGAGCAATACGGGCTATCGGCGATGATGATGGTGTCATCTCTCACCTTATTCGCGAGGTTGAGGACGGTCGCGCCTCCCATCGAAAAACCCATCAAGATTATTTGTTTATCTTCCCCAAATTCTTTTCTAGCGTATTTAATCCAACCTAAAACATCCTTAACTTCTTTGATGCCAAAAGTAATCGAATGACCTTGGCTTTTGCCGTGCGCTCTTTGATCGATGAGGATAACGTTAAGTCCTTCATCAATGAGCCCTTTAGCGATACCAGCGAAGTCTCGATAACCCGTCGCTCGAAAACCATGGCAAAGAATCGCTACCTTGTTAGAAGATTTGTTTTTATAAACTTTTGCGTACAACTTTAAGTTATCAAAAGAATTGATATAAGCCTCTTCGTAAGGTATTTCCATGAGCGCGGTTATCATCTCGATAAAGATTTTTTCATAGCCGGCATTCTGCGGTAAGTTTTTAAATTTCTTATCGCTCATCTGTCCTGGTAAAGGAGAATAGAAAACGAAAAGATAGACGATGAACAAAACAATAAAAAAGAAAGCGATAAGCCCTAGCCCGGCGATTAAGATGATTAGCCATAAATCCATAACTTATCTTTCCTTTCTATAGTTAGATTACCTCAACTAGAGTTCTGGATAAATAAAAAATGCAGGCGTTTTCTATAAACCTGCATTTTGTTTTTCTAAAATAGAATTAGTCAATTTTTCTAACCAACACTTCCTCTTCGACGCAGTCCACGAGATAATGCGGTCCGGCGAGGAGTTCTTGACTGATAATCATATTGGCTAAAACTGTCTCCACTTTATTTTGAATAAACCTCTTAATCGGCCGAGCACCAAAAGTTGGAGAATAAGCATTTTCTAAAATGTATTCTTTTAAATTTTCAGTGAAGTTAACTTCGTAATAGTTTTCTTTTAATCTCTCTTTTAGTTCGTTGAGCATCTTATCAACAATCTTGCCTTGGGTTTCTTTATCTAGCGGATTGAAAAAGATAATTTCATCAATGCGATTTAAAAATTCGGGTTTAAAGGTTTGATGCAATAACTGTCTAACCTGTTCCTTTTCTCCAGTAAGCAAATATTCACTCCCTAAATTGCTAGTCATAATGATGACGGTATTTCTAAAATCGACTACCCGACCTTGGGAATCGGTTAAACGTCCATCATCTAACATTTGCAACAACAAGTTAAAGACTTCGGGATGGGCTTTTTCGATTTCATCAAACAAGATGATGGAATAAGGTTTTCTTCTTACTTGTTCGGTTAGTTGCCCCCCTTCTTCATAACCGACATATCCAGGAGGCGCTCCAATCAGTCGCGAAGTGGAAAACTTTTCCATATATTCCGACATATCAATCCTAATAATATGATGCTCTGAATCGAATAAGGCTTCGGCCAGCGCTCGCGCGACTTCGGTTTTACCGACTCCCGTCGGTCCTAAAAACATAAACGAACCAATCGGTCGATTAGGGTTTTGGATACCGGCGCGTTGACGGAGAATAGCGTTGCTCACTAAAGTAAGAGCTTCATCTTGGCCGATGACTCTCTTAGCTAAAGTATTTTTTAAATCTAAAACTTTTTCTCGATCGCCTTTTTCAATCTTAGATAAAGGGATGTTAGTGATACGAGAAATAATCTTGCTGATTTGATGCTCGTCTACCACTTGGGAGAGCATTCTATCTTCTTTATCGACATCTTGTTTATGCAGTTTATTTTCAAGTTCTGGAATAGTTTTATATTTGAGTTCCCCCGCTTTTTCAAACTGAGATTGCGATAAAGCCACCTCTAAATCAAAACGAGCTTTTTCTAACTGTTCTTTAATCTTTTGAATTTCTAAAATCCCTTGTTTTTCTTCCTGCCACTTTTTAGTTAGTTCTTGATCTTTAACTAATAAAACCTCTAATTCACTTAAAACATCTTTAAGTCTCTTCTTACTTGACGGGTCGCTTTCTTTAGAGAGGGCGACTTTTTCAATTTGGAGTTGTCTAATCTTTCTTTGCAGTTCATCTAACTCGCTAGGCATACTCGCGAGTTCCACTTTGATGGAAGCACAAGCTTCATCCACTAAGTCGATAGCTTTATCCGGTAGGAACCTACTAGTCAAATATCGATGCGATAAAGTGGTCGCAGCGATTAAAGCGTTATCGGTAATTTTTACCCCATGAAAAGATTCAAATCGATTTTTTAAACCTCTTAAAATAGTAATGGTATCTTCCACTGTGGGTTCTTCGACAAGAATCGGTTGAAACCTTCTTTCTAAAGCCCGATCCTTTTCAATATATTCGCGATATTCTTTTAATGTCGTCGCTCCGATACAGTGGATTTCCCCTCTTGCTAACATCGGCTTAAGCATATTAGAGGCGTCGAGTGCCCCTTCGGTTCTGCCCGCGCCCACGATGAGGTGAATTTCATCGATGAAAAGAATAATCTTTCCATCCGATTCTTTAATTTTGTTTAAGACTGCTTTCAAGCGCTCCTCAAATTCCCCGCGATATTTAGCGCCCGCGACTAAAGCTCCCATATCTAATTCGAAAATGGTTTTCTCTTTTAATGTCGAAGGGATATCGTCTTTGACAATCCGTTCTGCGAGGCCTTCAAGAATCGCGGTTTTACCGACTCCTGGTTCTCCAATTAAAATAACGTTATTCTTGGTTTTTCTCGCGAGAATTTCGATAATTTTTCTAATTTCTTCATCTCGACCGATTACTGGGTCGATTTTACCTTTTTTAACTTCTTCATTTATATTACGTCCAAACCTTTGAAGGACGTCTTGATTACTGAAATCTTCTGGCATTTCGTTCATAATTTTTCCTCCAATCATTACTATTTTAACACAAAATTAGCACTCTTCAAGCGAGAGTGCTAAAATTGTTAAAAATTGATAAAAATAAAATAATTTTTAGCTATGCTAAAGCGATATCTAAAACCATCATTAAAACAAAGCCAATAGCTAATCCAATAGTGGCTAAATTTGAGTGTTCTCCCCTATTGGCTTCAGGAATTAATTCTTCTACCACCACGTAAATCATACATCCCGCGGCAAAGGCTAAAGTAAATGGAAGAATTGTTGTTACAAAGAATGTAGCTAATAACGCTAACAAAGAGGCGATAGGTTCCACTACACCCGACAAGAAACCATAAAAGAATGCTTTTCCTCTCGATAAACCTTCTTTTCTTAAGGGCATCGATATAATCGCCCCTTCTGGAAGGTTTTGAATGGCTAAACCAATGGCTAAGATTAGTACAGCTTGTTCCGACATGTGTCCGGTCAAAGCGCTAGAAATGAGAATGCCGGCGGCTAGACCTTCGGGAATATTGTGAATAATAACCGCGAACATCATCTTATTAATTTTGCTAGTTCTACTTTTGATAATACCTTCTTCTTGATTGGCGTTGACATGGATATGGGGTACTAAATAGTCGAGCAATAACAAAAAACCGATTCCCACCAGAAAACCAATCGCGGGAATTATATAGGATTTAAAATCACCAGCTTCATAAAATTCAATCGCCGGCTGAAGCAAAGACCATATGGAGGCGGCGAGCATTACACCCGAAGCAAAACCAAGTAAAATCTTTTGAGCAGGAGGACTAATTTCTTTTTTAAGAAACAAAGCCATCGCACTTCCAAGAGTGGTCCCAATAAGTGGTAAAAATAAACTGATAATAATTATTGGTGTCATTTAATATCTCCTAGTACTAGTATCTAAATTAAAGTGAATAATGCAAGAAAAATTATCGATATTGAGAAGAATATAAGGAATAATAGAAACCTCGTTTATCCATCAATTCTTCGTGGTTGCCAGTTTCCACAATTTTTCCCTCATCCATCACTATAATAATATCAGCAGTTTCAACCGTCGATAATCTATGGGCGATAACAATGGAAGTTCGATTTCTCATCATCTGGTCAAAAGCTTTGGTGATAAGTTTTTCACTACGAGTATCGATATTAGAAGTCGCCTCATCGAGAATAATGATCTTCGGTCTAGCTAACATCACCCTCGCAATCGCAATCATTTGTCTCTGCCCTTCGGAAAGCCCTTGTTTATTTGACACAACGGTTTCGTAGCCTTCTGGTAATGTATTGATAAATATGTCAGCGTGCGCTCGTGTGGCCGCTCTTTCTACTTCTTCCCTAGTAGCGTCCGGCTTTAAATAACGGATATTGTCCGCGATAGTTCCAGAAAAGATCCAAGTATCTTGTAAAACCATCCCGAAATTTTTTCTCAAACTTTCTTTAGAGATATCTAAATAAGATTGATCATTGACATGGATATCACCCGATACTGGGTCATAGAAACGCATTATTAAGTTGATTAAAGTAGTTTTGCCAGCGCCCGTAGGTCCAACAATCGCGACTTTCTGACCTTTATTAATCACTAAATTAAAGTTTTTAAATAGGTTTTGTTCCGGTGTATAGGCAAAGGTGGTATCTTTAAATTCGATAGTTTCAATGTCGTTAATATTAATCGTGCCCTCATTGATATCTTCCTCTAAATTTAAGAAATCGTTAATGCGTTTTAAAGAAGCTTTAGCGTTTTCATATTCCCCAGCGACATTAGATATTTCATTAAACGGCTTACTATATTGATTTGTGTAGGATAAAAATGAAGACAGTCTACCGATAGACATTACTGCGAAAACTAGAGCTAAATCCGTGTTATAAGAAAGCATGATAACCCCTAAAACACCCACGATAACGTAGATAATATTATTGACCAATCTAGTGGAGGGATTAACCCACGAAGCGGAGAACTGCGCTATTTTTCCTACCTTTTTTAATTTCTCGTTTTTATCATCAAAAATCGATGCTGAAGTTTCTTCATAATTTAAAGATTGTACGATATCGATATTGTTTAGAGCTTCCAAAGATATCGAAGAAACATTAGCTTGTAACTCGCTCTGTTTTTTATAGTGTTTATGTGAAAAAAGCGACACGATGCTAGACATTAATACGCTGAGAGGAGTTAAAAAGATAACGACTAACGCTAAAACCCAGTTCACTAATACCATCATCAAAATAGTAATGATGATCGTGAAGATCCCTTGAATTAATGTTTTAAAAACTGCGAATAAACCGCTGGCGAAATTTTCCATGTCTCTAATTTCTAATTGGACGATGTCGCCCTGTCTTTTTTGATCGAAGTCTTTAACTGAAATAGCGTTAATCTTTCTAAAGACCTCGTCACGGGCTTTTTTAATAATCTTTTGCGAAACGTCTGTAATTAAAACTTCAAAGAAGTAAGCAAAAACCGCTCCGACAATCACTAATCCAAAAGCGACAAAAACATAAACTAAAAATGAAGTTCTATCTCCCACTTTTGAAGCATCGAGAGCTCTTCCTAATAAGAAAGGTTGAGAGATTTGTGAAGCCACGTAAAAGAAAGCAAAGACAAAAGCGAGAATCAGCGATTTTTTATTCGGCTTTAAATAATTAATTAATCTTTCTTTAATGCTCATTTGCTACTCCTTTTTAATTTGTGTCTCATATATCTCTTTATAGATTGGGCACTTTCTTAATAGTTGTTTGTGGTTACCTTCACCCACAACTTGTCCGCCTTCTAACACGATAATATAGTCGGCATTTTGAATGGTTGCCACCCTTTGAGAAACGATGATCTTAGTTAAATCTTTTAATTCGTTAAGACGTCTTCTAATCCGTCGATCAGTCAATAAATCTAACGCGGAAGTGGAGTCATCTAAAATTAAGATTTCTGGCCTTTTAACTAACGCTCTACCAATACACAACCTCTGCCTTTGGCCCCCAGAAAAATTGCTCCCCCCTTCTTGAACTTCGTGATCTAAACCCTCTTTATACTTATTGACAAAATTATAGGCTTCCGCTTGGATTAAAGCCTCGATAATCTCTCGATCAGTCGCGTGAGGATTACTCATCAAATAATTGGATTTAATGGTACCTTTAAAGAGGGACGACTTCTGATTGACTAATCCAATGTCATCTCTTAAAGCTTTTAAATCATATTGTTTAATGGGAATACCTTTATAGGATATTTCTCCCTTTGAAGCGTCATAAAACCTTTCAATTAGATTGACAATTGTGGTTTTGCCGCTACCCGTCCCACCGATAATGCCAAATGTTTCTCCTTTTCGAATTTGAAAAGATAAGTCGTTGAAAAAATAATTATCGTCATTAGTGAAAGAAAAGAAGACGTGCTGGAATTTAATCAGTTCTTCGCCGTATTTTACCGAACCAGTTCTCGCTCTTTTTCTCGAAGTGATAGAGGGTTTAATTTTGAGCACACTATCGATTCTTTTACCTGCTATTACGCCTTTAGTAACATCGATAATCGCGGTTGAAAACTGCACGGTTACAAAGAATATCTGCGCTAAATACGCCATCCCCGCAATAATCGTAGAAGCGATTAAAACATTATTAACATCGAATAAATCTTCTTGCAGCAAAAGAATAATGGCCACTAAAACGATAGAAGTTATCGCAAAAGTAAGAGGATTAATTAAAGCATTGAGGCGATTGATGTGTATGCTCTTATTTCTATACGCAGTAGTTTTTTCATTAAATTTTTCGTTTTCAAACTGTTGAGTGTTAGACGCTCTTATTACTTTAGAACCGCTGGCCATTTCACTGACATTGTTGGATAAATTATCTAAATCGCTTTGGATTTCTAAATAGCCTTTTGCGCTTTTTCTAAGAACCAAAAAGTTCACTAATAAGATGAGAGGAACCATCGCCGCAAAGGCTAAACCCATTCTCCAATCTAAAATAAAAGAAAAAATTAAAGATCCGAATAATATGACGGGTATTCTTACCACTAAACGAATAAAAAGAAGGACCCCGTGTTGCAGTTGATAAGTGTCGCTATTAATTAAAGTCAATAATTTACTAGGACCAATCTCTTCTCTTTCTTTTTTAGATAACATTAATATCTTTTTGTATAAAGAAGACCTAACTTCGCTACTGACATTAACTGAGGCTTTCGCCGCTACGTATTGACTGAACATCGTAATGATATAGCCGACAATCCCCATTACTAAAATAATAGAACCCCCGACCATCAAATCATTAAACTTGCTACCGGATGAATTAAAGACTCGAATAAAAGATGCTAGACCTGAAGAGATTACATTAGGAATGTTATTAGGATCTTGATATTGATTCAAATCGATGACCGCTTTCATGAACAAAGGAATCAATAAATCAAAAACCGCTTCTATAATTTTTAAAAAAGGTCCGAGGACGATGCTAACAATATGGTTTTTATAGGAATCACTTACTCTTTTAATCATCAATAATTATCATAGCAACTTTATGGCCAATCTCAACGAAAGAACATATAAATTAATTGTAAAATTTGGGAAACTACTCTTTTAAAATAATATATGGGTTGAATGTAATTCATCTAAACATATATAATTCTTTTATTAGGGGAAACACATGACGATAGGAAGCAAAATTAAACGCATCCGAGTACAAAAACATTTATCGCAAGAACAACTCGCGGACGCTTTAGGCTATAAAGATAAATCCATGATTTGCAAAATCGAAAAAGATCAAACGAAAATGAGCTATGAAAAAATGAATTTGTTCATCAAAAAATTTGATTTAAGCGCTGCAGAGTTATTTCACGATGCTCTCGATATTATCAAAACTCATTCTAAGATATTAACCATTCAGGACATCTCTTGTTACGGTCAATGTTCTATCACTGTAGCGTTACCCATCTTATCCGCTTGTGGATATGAAACCGCGATTTTACCGACTTCCATCCTTTCAACTCATACCAGTGGTTTTAAAGATTTCGTCGCTAAAGATATGGATAAAGAATTATTAGAGTTCTCTAATCACTGGAAAAAAGAACAACTACAATTTGATGTTATTTATACTGGCTATTTAGGAAGTATCTCTTTAGTGGATTTTACTTTATCGGCCATCGATAACTTTAAAAAAGATAACACATTAATATTTGTCGATCCCGCTTTTGGAGATCGCGGTAAACTCTATCCCGTTTTTAAAGAAGATTACGCTTTTAAGATGCGAGAACTAATCGCGAAAGCGAATGTCATTAAACCCAATGTAACTGAAGCGTGCTATCTATCAGGTACGCCCTATAAAGAACATTATGATAAACAATTTATCGAGGATTTAATTATTAGTTTAAGTCAGTTTACAGATGCAACTATCGTGATGACCGATGTCAGTTTTGACAAGGAAACCACTGGAGTTTATGTCTACGAAGATAAGCACTTTAAGTATTACAAACATCAAAAGTTAGGCGAGGGATTTCATGGAACGGGTGACGTCTTTTCCGCTTCCTTCCTCGCGGCGTTACTCAAAACCCATAACGTTTATAGCTCCGCAAAATTGGCCGCCGATTACATCTATCGTTGCATCAAAAACACTCTCGATGATCAGAGTCATTGGTACGGCGTAAAATTCGAGCAGTTATTAAATGATTATGTCAATCGACTAAATAACAAAAAAGGAAAGAAATCACATGAAAGTATTTAAGCATATCGATGAGTTAATTGGTCATACGCCCCTACTAGAATTGACAAACCTTGAGCGTTTACATAGTTTAAAAGCCAGAATTATCGCTAAGATCGAATCCTTCAATCCAGGAGGCAGCATGAAAGATCGCATTGCTAAAAAGATAATCGATAAAGCGGAAAAAGAAGGGCTTATTGATAAAGACACAGTAATTATCGAACCCACTTCAGGAAATACTGGTATCGGTTTAAGCATGATGGCCGCTTCACGGGGTTACCGAATTATCATCGTGATGCCCGAAACTATGTCTCAAGAAAGAAGAAGTCTTATCAAAGCTTATGGAGCGGAATTAGTGTTAACTAGTGGCGCTAAAGGAATGAAGGGAGCGATTGAAAAAGCCGAAGAATTAGCGAAGTTTTATCCCCGTAGTTTCATTCCTTCACAGTTCGTCAATAAAAATAACCCATTAGCGCACTATCTAAATACTGGAAAAGAAATCTACGATGACCTAAAAGGCAAGATTGATATTTTTGTAGCCGGAGTAGGAACGGGTGGCACCATTTCGGGTATTGGTAGATATTTAAAAGAAAGAAATCCTAATATTAAAGTCGTCGCGGTTGAACCCGCTTCTTCGCCAGTTTTATCAAAAGGAATAAGTGGTTCGCACAATATCCAAGGTATCGGCGCTGGTTTTATTCCTGAAACTCTTGATACAAATATATATGATGAAATTATCGCCATTGAAGACGAAGAAGCTTATAAAACAGGCCGGACGTTAGCGGAAAAAGAAGGGCTTTTAGTCGGCATTTCTAGTGGCGCGGTCGTTAAAGCCGCGGAGCTATTAGCTAAAAGAAAAGAAAACGAAAATAAGACTATTGTCGTTCTACTTCCTGATACTGGAGAACGGTATCTTTCCACTCCAATGTTTGAACAATAGTCTAGAAATGTTTATATCCTAGTTAAGAAAATTCATGCGTTTAGTATAACGTCTGTGTAATAATAGTTAAGTATGTATGCAATCGAAACCAAAAACATCATAAAGCGTTATGGACGAATAAACGTCCTCGCCGATATCAATATCCATGTCCCCGAAAAAAGTATCTATGGATTTGTGGGAGAAAATGGCTCTGGCAAAACCACTCTTTTGCGTATTTTGACGGGTTTAGCTAATCCTACTGCTGGAACCTATTCTATACATGGAGTGCCCAACACCAGTAAAAAAATCTATGAGGTTAGGCAAAAGACCTCAGCAATTGTGGAGACCACTTCTTTAATTTCATCGATGAATGCTCGAGACAATTTAAGGCATGCCTGTCTTTATTTAGGTCTAAAATACGATGAAGAAAAAATCAGTAGTTTGTTGCGGCTTGTGGGACTAGATAATGTCGGTAAAAAGAAAGTAAAAAATTATTCTTTAGGGATGAGACAAAGATTAGGAGTGGCTCTTTGTTTGATTAACGAACCTGATATTTTGTTGCTCGATGAACCTCTCAATGGTTTAGATCCACAAGGCATCGCGGAGTTGAGAAGTCTTTTAATCGAATTAAACGAGAAGAAAGGTATTTCCATTCTTATTTCTTCGCATATCTTATCTGAACTTGAAAAAATTGCCACCCATTATGGTTTCATTAAAAAAGGAAAATTAATCGAGGAAATAAGCGCTGAGGATTTATATAAAAAATGTCAAAAATCTCTATCTCTAAAAGTCGACAATGTTGAAAAAGCCATGGACCTGCTTCGTTCAATGAACTTAAAAAACATCGAATATTTTTCTACAGGAGAAATTCATATTTACGAAGAAATAACCATTGCCGAAGTGATTGAAAAATTAAGTAAAAATGATATTCACATTATCGCCATCCACTCCAAAGAAAAATCGATTGAAGATTACTATCTCTCACTAGTTAGAGGAGCGAATAACTGATGAGCAAATTATTTAAGGCCTTCATGTTTAAACTAACCAAAGATTTAACATTTAAAATCGTGTTAATCGTCGGGACTGTTCTAGCGGTGGCTACCGCTATCATATTTTTGATTATTGATAGAACCGTCGGTGCTGAATTAAGTCCTCCTGGTGAACAATTTAGATTTTGTTCTGGCCAAAGCATGTTGCTTTTTTCCTTATCTCCCGCTCAGAACTTTGGCATTGCTATTCCTATTAATTTAGCGATATTCGTCGTTCTTGAATTTACTCAAGGGACCATTAGAAATAAAGTGATCGTGGGCCACAGTAAGTTTAAGATTTATTTATCGACTTTTTTAAGTAGTTTGATCTTTGCTTTTTCTATTATGCTAGTGTATGTCGGTCTCTGTTTTATTTTGGGCGCTATCATCGGTGGATTTAATCCCGATGCCCTAGCATTCTCTTCTTCGGGAATCGCCTACATTAACAAAGATTTTCTCGTCCGGATTGTTTCGGTAACTCTTTTTTCATATTTTGCAATTGTCTCATTCACTACTTTCATTGCAACTTTGTTTAGGAGCATTGGTCCCTGTATACCCGTGATTGTAGTGGTAATACTAAGTCTGTCGACGTTAAGTATCTTTACTACTACCCCTCTTTTCATTATGGATGGAAGCGAAGATACGGCCTTATATGAGGCGATGACTAGTTTTTCAAAATCCTTCAATCCGTTACACGCTGCCTGCGGTTACGAAATGGATTATAAAGAAACACTGGTGTTCGTCCCCGAAATAAATGATTACGTTACTGACTATGAAGCATATTTCGTTATAAAAGATAATGTTTTTCTCTATTCTTTTATCAACAATATGTATTACGGAATAGTCTTCTTTGTGGTGGGCGCAATTGCTTTTTGTAAGCGCGATATCAAATAACTTGTAAAAATTTAATAAACATAAAAACAAACCTTTGATTCATATAGTTAAATTTGAAATGATTAAAAGTGTTATTAGTGTGATACAATGAGCCAGATGAAAATTATATTAAAAGCTAGAGAAACATTAAGAAAATATTTAAAAGTAATTATCGTCCTACTAGTGGTCGCGGCGATAAGTATTGGATTATTTTTAATCTTAAAACATTTTGGTCTAACCGATATCAATTTACTTAGAGGATGGATTAAGTCCACGGGTCCCTGGGGTATTTTAGTGTATATCTTGTTGCGTATTGTTTGTACGGTATTTCTTTCGTTCATGCCAGCGACCAGCATGATTTTTGATTTGCTTTCTCTCGCAGCGTTTGATTATCTTAATCCTTTTCTTATCTATCTAATATGTTTTACAAGTGTGGTTCTAACTTCGATCTGTATGGATTTGCTCGGTCGATATGGCGGCGCTAAGTTAGCCGCTAAAATATTGGGCAAAGAAGAATACGAGGAAGCCAGTAGACTAGTTCAAGAAAAAGGGTTGGTTTATGTTCCGATAATGTATTTACTTCCTATCTTTCCTGATGACGCTATTTGCATGATCTGTGGAACTTCAAAAATGAATTTCTTTGTCCATTTAATTGAAATCATTCTTTTCCGTGGCGTCGCTTGTTTTACCGTTATCTTCGGTGTACAAATTATCCCACCAGAAATCACTTCCTTCACCAGTAAGGATCCCATGGATTACATCCGTGTTCTAACATTTATCATCGCCTACCTAATATTAATTCTAGTCTTTGCTAGGAGCCTCGATAAATATTTAAGCAAAAAGTTTAAGAAGGATAAATAAAAAACTTGGTCGTAATGAACCAAGTTTTTAATCACTAATAATTTAGTTAATGTTTTTAATTATTCAGCGTTTTGCGCGGCGATAAGACCACTAATGAATTCAATTAAATCTTCTATTATTTCATTTAGTACTAGTTCCATTTCATTGATAGAATCAACAGCCAGCAATTTTTCAATTTCGCTCTCGTAAAAAGCCATTAATTGCTGCTTGAGTTCTTCGTCTGGAAGTTCATTAAGAGCTTCTTCCACCATGGCATCTAGTTCTGCCCTATTGATTTTTTTGAGTTCTGTTAAAGCATATTCTAAGACATCATTTTTAAGTTCTTCTAAATAGAGATCTAAATCTTCTAAAGTTTCTACACTGTTTAGCTTTTCTAATTGTTCTTCATAAAACGCATAGATTTCTGCTTTCACTGATTCATCAGGAATTTCCTCAATCAAAGCTACAACATATTGCCCTAACTCAAGAGCGATAATATTCTTGGACTCCATTAGCATAAAGGCCATCAAATCTTCATTGATTTCAGCAATTGTGGTTTCTAGTTCTTCTAAAGAATTAGCGCTTTGAATCTTTTCTCTTACGGCTACACAAAATTCAGTAATAGCATCTTTAACGTCTTCATCCACAATGTTTTCTAACAAAACTTCGACGTACAAATCGAATCCTTCTAGAGCTAAGGCTTTTAATTCGGCGAAACTTTCTTCTTCTTCTAATTTTTCTGCGACAAACATTACAGCATTTTCCACCACGGACTCGAAAAATGCAGGTATTTCTTCGATGTTTTCAATACCTCTTAAAATTTCTATCTGCGCTTCGTAATAGTCTATTACCGAAAGTCTTAACGACTCATCTTCAATGTCGGCAATTAAGGGCATCAAATAAATATTTAACAATTGGACTAATAAAGGCACGAAGGTTTGCGATACAAAAGCCTTGGTGTCTTCGATTACTTTTTCCACTGCTCTTTCCGCGGACTCTAAATCCTTAATTCCTTTAATAGCCGCTTTCTCGGTGTCATAATAGTTTTGTACGACTTCTTTTAGACGTTCGTCAGTTAGTTGCTCTATTACTGGGTTAATCAATTCATCGAGTTTTTCTAAAGCCTCATTAATATAGGCATCAATCTGTTCCTGTTCTTCCTCAGTTAGCATAGAACCACCCGAACTGCTCGAACTGCTCGTTAAATATTCAGATGAATCACTAACAGCATTAGTTTGAGATGATTCGCTATTAAAATAACTTGTTGTAGATGCTTTATCACTTGATGGTATGGAATTCACAAAACTGAAAGAATTGGGATCCATGTTAGATAGAGCGCTTTCTATTTGGCTCGCACAACCACTGATGCCTAAAGATAAAGCCATGGTAATGAGTAAATAAATTTTGTTCTTTTTCATAATAAATTCTAAACTCCTAAACACTTGACATTTTTTTGATTAAACAAATAATTGTGTTTAATCTTGTCAATTACATTTTATTAAAGCGTCCAAAAAACACAACTAAAATAAATTATCATTGTAATTAGACTGCGTCTAAAGTGTAATTCCTAAGTTAGTTTCAAATTAATTTATACGAGCAAACCTTAGAATATTCGGTTTTTTTATCACCTAAATCCAAGAATAACTCCCGTGTGAATTTAATACCCTTTTCTGCAAAACACACTTCTAAAACACAAAGGAAAATACCGATGTCTATTCGATTGTAATACCTCGCTGTGAAAATTTGCACAATACCCCTACTTCTAGGGTTTCTATATCGATAAACAGTCAGTACATTATCGACATTTTCCACGAACCAAGGTTGAGTGTTGCACGCACTGGGAGCGAATCTAGCAATTTCCGCTACGTCCAACGTCTCACCTTTCCATATGTCCTTAATCGGTTTACGTTTAGCCTCTGACATGTCTTTTCTAAATAACGATTCATCTTCAACTTTGCAAATTGCTATCATAATTACGAAATCTAAACCGTTATATTTCTTATCTTTTGTTCTACCAAATCCAAACCACAGAGTTCCGATGTTTTTTGAAACTAAATATAGATCGAGTTGTTCTCCAATATAACCGACATTCATCAAATAGTTATCTTTCTTTTCGCTGTAAATTAAAATGCAGTACTCCGCTTCGCTTTTATAGCTGGC
>DURD01000026.1 GCA_012837435.1 Erysipelotrichaceae bacterium | reverse complement strand
GGCAATTATCTTTATTCAAAATCATAGATTTTGTTTAACAAAAAGATTAATTAAATATATTAAAAGATTATAAAAAAATAAGCCAAAAATTAGCTCAATTTTTTTGCAAAAAGGGGGAACTCAAATGTATCGGAGGAATTTACTGGTACTGGTTTAGATCTCTTCATTATGATGTTGGTCGGATTCTTACTAACAACAGTTACCCTCGGAATTTATATGCCATGGTTCATCATCAAACAATTAAAATGGAAATATAAACATCAAACCATCTATCTCGATTTGTTTAATTTTGAAGGTAATGGAGGCAAACTCTTTCTTGAGATTATCATCATATTCTTACTAACTATGGTTACTTTCGGCATTTATACCTGCTGGGGTCGAGTTCGCTTGATGAAGTTTGAATTAGGCGGATTAACATTGGCTGAAAAAGAAAGTTAGTGGAATTAAAGAGATAACAAAGCTTGAGTTTAAGAAAACACTAAAAACAAGTTTTAGCTTTTTACTTGGTTTTACTAATTTTTTCATGCATCTATAAAATGCGGTATTGATATAGGTCAGTACCGTTTTTTGATGAAACATTAGTCAATTTTTTTAAATTTAGATTATAAAGTACTGTCTCTTATAAAGTTAAAACGTAGATTACTTCTAGTTTAATTATTTCTTCTTATTTATTAGTTGTTCTTTTATTTTATTGAAAACTTCATCGCTCAATAAATGTTCTATTTTACAAGCGTCTTCTCTAGCGATGGTTTTATCTACGCCGAGCGATTCAAAGTATTCAGTGAGAACCACATGTTTTTCATAGGTTTCTTGGGCAATCTTAAGTCCAGATTCAGTCAAAGAAATAAACCCAGTTTTTTCTTCGACAGTGATATAGCCTCTGGCAATTAACTTTTTTAAGGCAATAGAAACACTAGGTTTAGAGAAATTCATCGAATTAGCAATATCGATAGCTCTAACTTCATCATTAGATTCTTTCAACATTAAAATTCTTTCCAAATAATCCTCAACTGATTTCTTTTTAGTGTACATATAAACATTTTACTATTTTTGTTGACATTATCAATTATCGTGAGTATATTTTTCTTGTGGTTAGCATATACTAACTGCATTTACAGAACTATTTAAAAGGGGATATATGTATGGAGAAAACATTAGATACCTTTGAGGTTGGAGAAACAGGAATCATCAAATTAGTAAAAGGTAAAGGTAAAATTAGACGCCGTTTATTTGATATGGGAGTTACTCCAAATACCAAAGTGACTCTCAAAAAAAGAGCACCGCTTGGAGATCCTCTAGAAATTAATATTCGCCACTACGAGTTAACTTTAAGAAAAAGTGAAGCTCAATTAATAGTTATGGAGGTCGTAAAGTAATATGAAATGTTTTGCGTTGCTAGGAAATCCTAATTCCGGTAAAACCACTCTTTTTAATTGTTTGACTGGCAGTACTGCTCGCGTAGGAAACTGGCCAGGAGTGACTGTGGAAAAAAGGGTAGGCGTTTACAAAAAACTAGAAGAAAAAGTATCGATTATCGATTTACCAGGTATTTATTCTTTATCACCTTATACGAGCGAAGAAGTGATATCGAGAAACTATATCTTAGATGAAAATCCTGATTGTATTATCAATATCGTTGACGCCACTAATTTAGAGAGAAATCTTTACTTAACTACTCAAGCCATGGAAACAGACATTCCTATCGTTATTGCTTTAAATATGATGGACGAAGTAGTAAAGTCCAATATTTCAATCGATATCGGCAAATTAGAAAAAGAATTTGGTATACCCGTCGTTCCTATTTCCGCGCTTAAAGAAGAAAATCTCGATAGTCTCATGGAAGTCGCTTATAAGGAAAGTAAAAAAACTAGAAAAGGACAGACCATCATTGAGCAGAAAGATTTAAAACACCTCATTGGGGATGTTGAAATTGCTTTTAGGGGAATCCGTGTCCCACACCCCTTATTTCATGCTATAAAACTCGTGGAAAGAGATGAAGAGGAAGTGAAAAACCATCCAGGATTACTAAATATGGTTCACGAATTTGAAAAAACTTTTTCTGACGAGACATTCGGATTAGATTTTGAAGCTCTTATCGCCAGTGAAAGATATAGATATATTTCTTCAAAATATGATGGAATTGTAAAAATAGGAAAAAACACAGATAAAATCAAAACTAAGAAAACACCAGCCACCAGAAGTGAAAAAATCGATAATGTTCTCACTAATAAATGGCTGGCTATACCAATCTTTCTTCTAATCTTGTTTTCAATTTTTCACTTAACATTTTCAGAAGATCTATTTTTCTTAGGTAAGATATTTTCTATGCCTACATTAGAAGAACTAGGAATGGATACGGAAGCCTATGGAATTAGATGGCTCGCATGTATATATGATGGAGCGATATTTTCGCCAGGTGTTATGCTAAACAACGTTTGGAATGAGATGCTGGTCGGCGAGATGTTTGGCTGGATTCAAGAGCTAGTTAGCAATAGCGGTATGTCTGACTGGGCTATTGGACTACTAAATAACGGTATTATCGATGGACTAGCAGCCGTTCTTAGTTTCTTACCACCTATTTTAGTATTGTTCTTATTATTTGCTATTTTGGAAGATTCGGGCTATATGGCTCGTGTCGCTTTCATTTTAGATAGAATCTTTAGAAGATATGGTTTGTCTGGAAGAGCCTTCATGCCGATGATTATGGGTTTTGGTTGTTCGGTTCCAGCGATAATCAATACCCGGACTCTCGCGGATGAAAAAGAAAAAACCGCTACTATACGAGTCATACCGTTTTTCTCTTGTGGGGCAAAACTTCCAATCCTAACTGCTGTCGCGGGCGCTATTGTCATGTATTTTGGTGTTGGCAATGCTGATTTCATAACTTATAGCATGTATTTGTTAGGCATGGTGACTGCAATCGTAGCTATCATCATCATGCGTCATACAATTAATAGAGGCGAAGTACCACCTTTTGTCATGGAACTTCCGAACTATCGTCTTCCTCAATTTAAATCGCTAATGATTCATCTGTGGGACAAAGCTGCGCGCTTTGTCATAAAGGCCTTCACAATCATATTGGCTAGTACTATTGTCATTTGGCTATTTTCCCACTTTTCATGGAATTGGTCATATTTGCCAGATGAACAAATTGATCAATCAATTCTTGCTAATATCGGTATGTTTGTCCAACCAATTCTTACACCTCTTGGGTTCGGCTCTCAACTGACAAAATGGGGTTTTGTTTTCGCATTAAGCGCCATTACTGGTCTAATCGCTAAAGAAAATGTCATTGCCACATTTGGCACCTTATCGGCTTGCATCGCGACGGCAAGTGGGGCTCTCCCCGTTGAAGACGCTACCGGCATTCTCTATGTCCACAGCATGATTGAAGCCACTGGAATCACTATTCCCGGATTAATTTCTTTTATCGCTTTCAATGTGTTGACCATCCCTTGCTTTGCTACAATAGCAACTGCGAAAAATGAACTACCAAAAGGAAAACTACTTACCACCACATTATTTTGGATTGGAACAAGTTACATCGTAAGTTCAATAATTTACACAGTGGGCTCATGGTGGTGGACTCTATTTATTTGGCTAGCGGCCTTTGTTTTACTCGCGGGCGCGATTGCCATATATAACAAAAAACATCCAGTCAAAACAGACGAAATAGTATGCTCGTAAGAAGGAGATAAAAAATGCACATTTTAGAAATTTTATTAATTATCTTTTCTATACTTGTTGTCGTTGGAACCATATCTTTTTACCTATATAGAAAATATCGTAATTTATCGACTGGTGAATGTGCCCATTGTCATAAATCGAGAAAGAAACTCTTAAAAGAATACCGTAAGATGTATAATTCTAACAATAAAAATGAGTAATTTTTTCAAAAGTTATTAACTATGATAATGCTTTGCTTTCATTGAGAGCTTATCGGCTAGAATTATCAAATTTCCTAATCACTAACAAAATAATTTAATTAGTGTTATTATTACCCTATGAAAATCGCAATTGTCGGTGGGGGAGTTTCTGGCGTTTTCCTAGCTATTAGATTAAAAGAAGTTCAACCTTCTTTTTCTATTACCATTTTTGAAAAAAATGAGGATGTTCTTAAAAAAATGCTCGTCACAGGCAATGGACGGTGCAATTATGCGAATACGGGATCAACTGTAAACAAATATCATAACGATGAATTCGCTAATAAATTGCTTGCTGAATTTAAACCACAAGATCTCATCGATGTCTTCGATTCTTTAGGGATTCATCCTCGCGAAGTCGATAATTTAGTCTTCCCAGTTTCTAACTCTGCGTCCAGTGTAGTAACGATATTGAAGAACCATTTAAAACGATTAAAGATTAAGGTTTTATGTCAAGAAGAAGTCATCGATTATCAAAAAGTAGAAAAACAATATTCTCTTATTACTCAAAACAATAAATATTTATTCGATAAAATCGTTTTCGCTGCAGGTGGAGCGTGTTATCCGCAGCTCGGAACAGACGGAGCCATCATTAAAATGTTAAAAAGACATGGTTATTTAATCGAACCCTTATCCCCTTCTTTATCCCCTTTAAAAGTTAAAGAAAACACTAAGAGAGTCGCAGGACAAAGAGCAAGAGGTTTAGTTTCTTTAATTGTTAACAATAAAATAGTTTACCAAGAAGAGGGTGAAGTTTTATTTAAAGATGAGGGATTAAGCGGCATTGTAATTTTAAATATGTCTCAAAAAATTAATATGATTCCCTATAAAGACAATATCAAAATTTCTCTTGATTTAGCACCCAATCAAGAAGATATAGAAAAAGAGCAATATATCGAATATGTCTCACCTAAAGTTGCTGATTATCTAATTAGAAATCAATTAGATATCCATAATCTAGTTTATACTTTTAAAGACTTTTATGATGTTCGGGTTGCAGAAGTTAGTCATGGGGGCATTTCCTTAACAGAAATTAATGATTCATTAGAATCAAAAAGAGAAAAAGGCCTCTATTTCTGCGGAGAAATACTCGATGTCGATGGTATGTGTGGGGGCTTCAATTTGATGTTTGCTTTTGCTTCCGCGGAAAAAGTTAAAAAAGCGATAGGAGGACGTTAAATGTATCAATATAAAACTATTGTTTCCAATAACGATGTCGATTTCCGTTTCGAATTAAAAGTCACAGCGATATTTCGTCTTTTTCAAGACGCTGCTTTATTAGCAACACAAGAAAGTGGTACTGACTCAATTTCATTATCTAAAAGAAATATCGACTGGGTCATCACTCGCATGGATGTTGAAATATTGCGTTTACCTAAATGCAATGAAGAAATAACCATTATTACTTATCCGGGAAGAGATCTATTAATGGTCTACCCTCGTCATTTCATTATTAAAGATTCTAACGATAAAATAATTATTCGATCTTCATCGATTTGGGCGCTGATGGATGCGACGAGCCGCAAAGTTATCACCGATAGAAATATCATCGATAAATTGCCTCCAGAATCATCGCCTGATGAATTACCACTTCCTCAAAAGATTGAAATGCCGATAGATAAAACATTTATCGAACAAAGAAAAATTCATTATAGCGATATGGATTTTAACCGCCATATGAACAACGTTAGATATGTTGAACTTTTGATAGATGTCCATGATTTTGAATTTTATAAAAAGTATCGTCCATCCTTTATTAGTTTAAACTACATCAAAGAAATAAAAGAAAAGGAAACCGTCAGCATTTATTCCAGCGGTATCAATCCTGAATTTATTGGAGTCACTAACGACGACATCCCTTCATTTATTGGTAAAGTGACATTCGTTGAGCAATAATTTAATCTTTCAATGTAACTTTATGGAAACTTTTTTTGCCTTTTTTAATTTTTATAGGCTCCTTTAAATCAGCGCGATTAATTCTCAAAGTGACGTCGTTAATTTTCTCATCATTTATTAAGATTCCACCTTGTTCAATTAGTCTTCTAGCTTCGCTTTTTGAAGAGGCTAATTTTGTTAAAACTAACAAATCTAATAAACCGATATCATCGTCAAGTTCTAACTCAGTCGTCGGCATATTGCTATCATCACCTTCGCCAGTAAAGAGCGCTCTTGCGGCACTTTGTGCGTGATTAGCTTCTTCTTCTCCGTGGACCAATTTGGTAATTTCAAAAGCGAGAATTTCTTTCTTTTCGTTGATTCTTTTGTGGGGCCATCGGCCCATTTCTTCGATGGTTTCAAGCGGTAAAAAAGTCAGCATTTTTAAACATTTATCGATATCGGCGTCATCGACATTCCGCCAGTATTGATAAAAATCATAAGGAGAAGTCTTTTCTTTATCAAGCCAAAGGGCCCCTTTAACGGATTTACCCATCTTCTGACCTTCAGCGGTTGTTAATAAAGGAATGGTCAAAGCGTAGGAATCTTTACCAGTTTTCTTTCTAATTAGTTCTGTACCAGCGAGCATGTTGCTCCATTGGTCATCTCCCCCAAATTGCATATTGCAGCCATAATGAGAGAAAAGATGATAGAAGTCATAGGCTTGCATAACCATGTAATTAAATTCTAAAAAGGTTAGTCCTTTTTCCATTCTTTGCTTGTAACATTCAGCGGCGAGCATTCGATTGACAGAAAAACAAGCGCCGACATCTCTTAGGAGCTCGACATATTTTAATTCTTTTAGCCACGCACCATTATTTAAACAGAGGGCTTTACCTTCACTAAAATCGATAAATCGAGAAATTTGTTCCTTAAATCGCGCGGAATTATGAGCAATTTGTTTCTCATCTAAAATAGCACGCATATCGGTTCTTCCACTGGGATCTCCCACTAGACTCGTACCATCGCCGAGCAAAACGATAGGTTTATTGCCGGCTAATTGCAAGCGTCTCATTAAACATAAAGTCATAAAGTGACCAACATGCAATGAATCAGCGGTCGGATCAAAACCAATATAAAATATTGCTTTTCCGCGATTGATTAAATCTTTGATTTCTTCTTCGTTCGTTACTTGAGCGATTAAACCGCGACGTTCTAATTCCTCATAAATTTGCATACCTAACTCCTTTTAAAAAGGCCTCTTATTCCAAAAACAGGAATAGAGGACGAATGATCGTGGTACCACCTCTATTTAGATAATTCTCACAAATTATCCCTCATTGTGTCTGTGACACAGCGCTATTTCGGGCGTACCCGTCACTCCTTACTGGTATTTCAGGAAGCAGCTCCAGAATGTATTCAACTTAAGTTTTTTATGTCCTTGCACCCACCGTCCACTCTCTAAAGAAAAAATTGCTTAAGTTTACTTGTTTCCTTCTTCGCCTTACTTTGTTAATATAACAAAACAGTAAAAAAATGTAAAGATAGTATCAAGCAATCAGAGATTGAATGAGGAACAACGATTATATAGAATATAATGAAGTTATGTTAAAGAAAAAAACAACGACCAAACCCCGAACATTTAAGGCAAAATTATTCTCTTTTGAATATCTTTTACACGACATCGTAAAATGGTTGGGTTGGTGGCAGGTGGCATTATGGTATCGAGTAAAAGTTAAATATGATGGTCCAGAAGCTAAAAGAAAAATCAAAGGAAAAGCCATCATCTTGTCCAATCATGTGGGTTTAAGCGATCCTTTTGTTTTGCAGTGTGCCATTTTATATCGCCGTTTTCATTTTGTAGTTATGAAAGAAATAATGACTAATAAATTTATTGAATGGATGTATCGCCGTGTCTTTTTGTCATTTCCTATCGATCGAGATAATCCTTCGCATTCGACGATAAGATTTTTAGGAGATTATGTTAGAGGAGGTCATCTCCTCGCGGTTTTTCCCGAAGGACATATCAAAAAAGATGATGTCATCGATTCTTTTAAAGGTGGGGTTGCTTTAATTGCCTATTTGAGCGACGCCCCGATTATTCCCGTTTATCATCAAAGAAGAAAAAGCATTTGGCGGATGACTAAGGTAGTCATTGGAAAACCTTTTTATATCAAAGATTTGGTGGGACCAATTTTAAATTTAGAAAAAATTAAAGAAGCCATGAAAAAGCTCCATGAGTATGAATTGTACTTGCAGGAACTTTGTTAAATTAAAAAAATATGAAGATTCAATTTAAAAACGCTAAGATTTTGACGATGGAAAATAGTGAGATTATCGATGCCCATTTAGTGGTTGATGATAAGCGCATCATTTACATCGGTTTAAACGATGAATCGTTTGGTCCTTTTGACCGCGTCATCGATTGTCAAAAAAATCTCTTGATGCCCGGATTTAAAAACGCTCACGCTCATAGTGCGATGGTGTTTTTAAGAAATCTGGCCGATGATATAGATTTAGAAGATTGGCTTAATAATATTGTTTTCCCACGAGAAAAGCATTTGATTCCTTCCGATATTTTTCATCTTAACAAAATAGCTTATTTAGAATATTTAACGAGTGGCATTACCGCTATTTACGAACATTATTTTTATCCTGAACAATCTGCGAAAGCCGCTAGAGAATTCGGAATGAGAACAGTTTTACTAGGAACATATAATCCTAAAACTACTTCGGTCGATAAACTAAATGAACTCTATCGTTTATATAACGATAAAAAAGAAGATTTAGTTACTTATTCCATTGGCTTTCATGCTGAATATACGAGCGATGAAGAAATGATTGCACGAACTAAACAGGCACTTGATTTAACCCACTCATCCTTCTTCACTCACGTGTCGGAAACTAAAAAAGAAGTGGAGGAATGTCTAGTTCGTCATCAAACCACTCCTTTAAAATATTTAATCTCCAAAGGATTATACGATAATGGCGGTGGTTTATTTCACGGAATATATTTAAATGACGAAGAGATTAAAATTGCTAAACAATATAATATCACTATCGTTAGTTGTCCCTGTAGTAACGCTAAACTTGCTTCGGGAATCGCTCCTTTACATAGATATCTAAAGGAAGGTATTAATATTGCTTTAGGCACCGATGGACCAGCGAGCAACAACAGCTTAGATATGTTCAAAGAAATGTATCTGGCGGCGACTATGCAAAAATTATTGCTGAAAACCGCTAATGCCATTCCCGCTTATGAAATATTAAAAATGGCCACCGTAAACGCCGCAAAAGCTATGGGTTTAAAAGACTCTGATGTTTTAGCGGTCAACAAGTATGCCGATTTAATCATGATTGATTTACATGCTCCTAATCTAAAGCCCACTAACGATATAATTTCTAGTCTGGTGTACGCTGGTAATAAAAGCAATGTGGTTATGACGATGGTTAATGGCAAGATTTTATACGAAAAAGGTCAATTTTTTCTCAGTGAAAGCGTTGAAGAAATATATCATAATGCTGAAATAGCTAAAAAACGTTTAGAAAAAGCTAGGCAAAAATAGAGTAAATTGAATTTGGGTAGTATAATGGCTTTATGGCACTAAAAAAAGGTTTTTGCACTAATTGTAAGGGCGAAGAGCAAAGTCGCATCTTTGATGTAAATCAAGAAGCCAATAAATGCTTTTGCCCAAACTGCATGGCGGAAATGTCTCCTAAACAAGCCATCGCAAACTATAATGCTTTAATCTCTTCTTTACTAAAGAAAGGTTCAAAATATATTTTTAAAACCACGCAATATCATTTAGCCTACCAGACATTCGCTCACGTGATAGATATCAATAACACGATTAAAGCAGCATATTTCGGAAGGATATATTCTTTGTTGTGTCTATCTACTTTAAGAAAATCTAAAATCACTCTAGCCTGTTCACTTCATAAAAATGAAGCCAATAAGTTATTTCATTACCAAGAAACGATTAATGAATACTATCATTTTTTAAAGTTGCTTCTCAGTGCCCTAGATACTTACGAGAATCGAATGAAAAAAAGAATACTGAATCATGGTATTTTTTATGATCCCGATTGCGTTGTTTTGTATCTTACTAGAATCGACGAGATTAAGAATTATAAACAATTCATTGCTAGTGAAGCCCAGTATTTTGTCGATAATAACAAAAATCAATTCAAAAAAATTGTCGATCTCGTCAATCGTGATTTGCCTCGTTATCAAGATGTATACAGTGAAACTTTTCCCATCCTCGATGGCAGCAATTATGTTTTTAACAAATATAGCAACCCTAGTTCACCTTTAATCACTCTGCAGAGAGAAAAACATAATTACAAAAGGAAAATTTCTAGAAGCGCCAGTTTATATCCAAGAAACAACAATAGAAAACTTATCAAGGATGAAATATTTCGTGACAAATATCACTTGACCATTTTAGTCGAGATAAGTATCCCCCTAGCTATTTTCCTATTCATCATCGGAATGGTAGGCATCGTTATCGCTTATGTGAATGAAGCTACCTTATTTAATAAATCACTTTTGTTTATTATTTCTATGGGAGTAATTGCTATTTCTATTACCTTATTTGTTTTCCGTTTCGTTTGGAAGAAGAAGTTGATAGAAAGATATTATAGTGGTATAAATCCGTTTATTCTCAAATAAGTTATCAATTTTTTAAGTGCTCTAGCGCGGTGACTCACCGCATTTTTTTCTTTTTTGTCCATTAGACCAAAACATTGATTTGTTTCTTCTTCGATAAAGATAGGGTCATAACCAAAACCATTTTCACCCATTATTTTCTCAGCAATATAACCTTTCGCGATTCCTTCAAATATTAAAGGTTTATCTTCGGTGTTTAGCAAAACAATTTGACACACAAAACGCGCGGAACGATTTTTAGTGTTTTCTAAGCGTTTTAAAATTTCTTTTATCGCTTGGTCATGTCCCCCCAAAGAAGAAGCATAACGGGCACTATAAACACCGGGTTCATGATTTAAAGAACTTATTTCCAAACCAGAATCGTCAGCGATGATAGGCATGTTAGTTATTTTTTGGATAGCTTTGGCTTTTGCTAAAGCATTTTCTACATATGTAGAATTATTTTCTTCCACATCCTTGATTTTTACATTTAAATCGCTCAAACCATAAACAATGATTTTATGCGGAGACAATATTTCTCTTACTTCCTGTAACTTATGTTTATTATTCGTGGCTAGAACAATTTCAAAATTCATACTCTCATATTCTAGTAGATTTTTATTAAAAAATATATAATTAACGCATGAAGAATTTTCTAAAAAAATATCGTCTCACTATTATCAAAGGATTAATCATTATCGCCGTTGCAGTAGTTATCACATTAATTACTTATTTAATTCTTAGACTATGTGGTTTTACGACTGTCGAAGACTTTCAAGCTTTAAAAGATCGCTTAGGAGATAGTGTATGGTTTTGGATTATTATTGCTATATTGCAGGTTATCCAAGTAATTTTTATCCCCATTTCTAATCAAATTGTCACTGTGCCTGTCGCTATTGTATTCAACGATCAACTATGGAAAGTATGGATTACTTCTTGGATTTCTATTTGGGTTTCGACAGTTATTTTGTATTGGATTGGTAGATTAGGGGGAGAGAAAATTTTAAAATGGTTACTCAACGATGATGAGGAACAAACCAAAAAAATCATCGCCTGGCTCAACCGCGGTTGGATATTTTATCCTTTGGGAATGCTACTACCTTTACCGGATGATATTGTCACAATCTTAAGTGGTACCGCCAAAATGAATTCTTGGTTTATTATGTTCGCTTCTCTTATCACTCGTGGTATTGATACCGCTTTCAGTGTATATGGATACGGCTTACTAAGTCGTTACTGGTGGGGCTGGATTGTCGTTTCACTAGCTTGGGTTCTATTCGCGGTTTTAACCTATATTGTTTGGAAAATCAATGAAAATAGAAAAAAAGCAAAAAAAGAAGAAGAGATAGAAAAATTGGATTAATAATTTTATTTTTATACAATATTTAGTTAATTTGCGATATGAAAATCTAAAATAGATTAAATATTTCAAATAGCAATAAATACTTGTTGACTTTGTTTGATTCGTAGAGTTAAATTAAGTCTTGTTGGATGTTATTATTCTAACAATAATTTTTCTGAGGTAAGTCATGTACAAAGACAAAACAATCGTCTGCAAAGATTGCGGACAAAGCTTCACTTTCACTGCTAGAGAGCAGGAATTCTTCGCAGAAAAAGGCTTTACAAACGAGCCACAACGCTGCAAAGCATGTCGCGATGCTAGAAAAGCTAGCCACAACGCTAACGGAAACGATAAAGACGGTCACCGCCATATGTATCCTGCAGTTTGTGCTTCATGTGGATGCAGTTGCGAGGTTCCCTTCGAACCCCACGACGACCGTCCTGTTTACTGTAACGAATGCTTTAAAAAAATGAAGCAAAACAAAGGGAATTCTGATAAATAAATTTGATTCCATTGTCACCGCAAGTGTTGAACCTTGCGGTGTTTTTGTTATTTATTACATTCATCATGATGATGCTGATGACAAACAGAACCTGTCGATTTTAATTTGCCGTCAATATAATCTTTAACGGCATTTTTAGCGTCACCTGACGCCCCTAAGATAACTTCAACATTTCTTTCGTTGAAGATGCTGACCGCACCTCCTCCCATTCCTCCGCTGATGATGACATTGACACCTTTATCAGCTAGGAAATTTGGTAAAAAACCAGGTTTATGACCAGGATTTGGTAGAGATATTTCATTTTTAATTTCCTGGTCTTCAACATCAAAAATTAAAAAGTTTGAGCAGTGACCAAAATGTTCGGTAATATTTTTTCCTTCACAAGCAATGGCTATTTTCATATTTTTTCCTCCATATTTACATTTTTAAATGATTTTTGATTATTTTCTTGAAGAAGCAACATTGTTTCTTTGAATACTTTTCTTATAGCTAATCCCGAGGGACAATCGATATCAACTACAGTTTGCCCATTGTTAATTGCTTTAACAGCGTTTTCATCGAAAGGTATTTTTCCTGTAAAAACTATTCCTTCTTCCTTACAAAAGTTTTCTATTTTTTGAGTGTGTAAAATATTGCTATCGTATTTATTTACACAAACAGCAATTTGCGTTTCAAAGGTTCTGGCGGTTTTTATAATTCGTTCCATATCGCTAATTCCCGAAACAGAAGGTTCGGCAACAATCAGAACCATATCAACGCCACTTAAAGACGCGATGACAGGACAACCTATTCCTGGAGATCCATCGATGATAGCAATCTTAGTTCTTGGGTTCGCTGCCGTTTTCATCTGTTTTTTTACTTCAGTTACGAGCAAACCAGAAGCACCCACTCCCATTTTTAACTGGGCCGTTGAAAAAGTATTTTCGTCATCAGCGTAAAGAGTTAACTGTCCTGAAATAGCAGGTTTTAAGTTTACAGCATTTACGGGACAAACCAATTCACAAACTCCACATCCTTCACAAGCAAAAGGATTAATTTTGAAATCGTCTTCTAGACTGATGGCCTCGAATCGACAACTTTCTTTACATAACCCACATCTAATGCATTTGTCTTTGTTAATTACAGCGACTGGCATTCCATAATAATCTGTTTTTTTAGGTTCGCTTTTTTGAGCCATAACTAAATGGAGATTAGGGGCATCAACATCGCAATCAGCGTAAGTCTTCGCCTTTAATAATTTTATAAAAGCACTAGCGACAGTGGTTTTTCCGGTACCGCCTTTACCGCTTAGGATTAATAGCTGTTTCATGTTTGCACCTCCTTCATTAAACGTTCAAGCAATGCCGCAAACATTTTTTTATACTTACTATTTTCTCTAACGGCGATTTTAGCGTTCGAATTAAGTTCACCAAGTTCTTGGTCAAAAGGTATATCAATCAAGATAGGAATATTTTTTTCTAAACAAAACTTTTCTATCGGATTATCTCCTTTTAGATTCTTGTTTAAAACAACACCATGGGGTTTTTTAAAAAGTTTTACTAAGTCGTAAACTAATGCCAGATTATGAGCACCAAAAATTGTTGGTTCCGCAACGAGTATGCAATAATCTGCATCTTGTATGCTTTCCATGACAATGCAAGAATTTCCAGGAGGACAGTCTATAAAGACTGGAATTCCTTTATCGACATTCTTCTTCTCGAGCAATCTTTTAATTATTGGAACTCCAGAAGCAATTCCAGTGTTCATAATTCCCGAATGAACACTGACATTTTCAGAAATACCTCTTCGAACTTCTCCAATACTTACATCTTTTTCTTTAATGGCTTTCTCTGGACAAACCAAAGTACAGCCACCACACGAATGACAGATATTTTCAAAAATGTATGGTTTGTCTTCTATAAAGGCAAGAGCGTTAAATTTACAAAAATCAACGCATTTTCTACAGCCACTGCATAAGTCTTTATCAATGACTGGTATTTTTACATGGACCAGTTCTTTTTCGATATTTTGTGGCTTAAAAAACAAATGCCCATTCGGCTCTTCAACATCGCAGTCGACATACATTGATCTATCACTAACGGAAGCTAAATTAACGGCGACCAAGGTTTTTCCGGTACCGCCTTTTCCACTTAGGATAGCAATCTTTAGATTTTTATCTTCCACGACGATGAAACCCTGGGTGAAAATCATCGAGTGTAATAAGCTCATTAGTTGAAAATGCATCGATATTTTGTTGCACGGTACCAGGTATAGATTTATAGATTGTTATTTTTGACCTACTTAATACTTCCCCAGCATTTTCACCACAGCGCGGTGTTAATAGTACAGTGGCGCCATTATCGGCAATCATTTGGGCAGCTTTAATCCCCGCTCCGCCTTGAGAAGTAGCGGCGCTATTATTTAGGTAGCGACACTCTTTTGTTTCAGTGTTGTAAAAAAGAAAATACGGAGCTCTACCAAAGGACTGACACACAGTCGCTTCTAAATTTTTCTCATTTATCGGTATGGCTATTATCATCTGAAATCTCCTTTCTATCATCATTCAAATAATTTTTCTCATTAAATTTTGAAGAAAAACCTCCGACACATCTTTTGTGCTTGCGGAATCCTCTTCCACAATTAAGGTTGCTATCATCGCCCCGAAGCCTATATTTGCCTCCTCTTATTAAAAGCATTTTTCCATTGACTAGAGAATCGGCGAGTTTTTTTCTAGCATCGTCGTAAATTCCTTGAACTGTCGTGCGAGAGACATTCATTTGCTTAGCGCATTCTTCTTGAGTTAATCGTTCTAGATCGATTAATCTAATGGCTTCATATTCATCAACAGTCATGATAACCGCGTTGTTATCATCCACTGGAAAACCATGAGGACCAAAGCGATCGCAACGAGGAAGACGACAAATATTTCTCCATTTTCTTGGTCTTGGCATATTGTTCACCTCCTTAATAGTTTCTGACATATGTCCGTTCACTTAATGTTCGCTTATTTTCTGACATATGTCAATAACAATTCATATTTTTAATGTTTTAATAAATTAAACTATTGCTAAATTATTTCTTTTTAAATTTTTAAAAAGCGTTTTATTTAACCGAAAACGCTTTAATTCTTCTAGTGAAACTAAAAGTATTTTTTTAATTTGTGTTTTGCTATTACCAAATAAAGGGAATTATTTTATATTTCACTCGTTTTTTATATTCAATATATCCATCCAGATCTTTTTCAAGAATTTTTTCTTCGTTTATTATCCTAATTATTAATAAGACAATATAGGGTGAAAAGCTAATGAGTGCCCACCAGGAACCAAGAATTATAGGAATCATAAAAAACATCCAGAGAGTGACTGCATACATAGGATGACGAACGATACCATAAAGTCCAGTGTCAATTACTTTTTGATTTTCTTGAACTTCTACTTTTCTTGATAGATAAACGTTTTCTCGCATAACTTCAACATAGAGGGCATAGGTAATTAAAAATACGACGGAGGCGATAATTACTACCCATAATGGTACATACGAGTACGACCATTTAAATCTAAAATCGAGGCCAGCGATGATGAATTCTATAATGAACAAAAGTCCCGAAATAGCCACTACAACTTTTTGAGTTTTTTGTTCTTCTTTGGCGTTTAGTCTTTTTTCAAGAAGAGCGGGATTTTTGATAAGGAGAAAAATTCCTAGAATAAACATCGGAATAAACAAAAGCCCGATGAATAACCATCCATTCATATAGTTAAAAGTGCCCGCGGAAAGAAAGAGTAGGGCTCCAACAATTACGAGGCCCATTAGGAATTTCACCAGCGCTTTAACTACAATTTTCATTTAGATAAACTTCTATCCCAACAATTATTTTAATACCAAAAATGTTATTTAGGTATTTGTTTTGCCATCGGTAACTTTTGATGATGTCAGTAGCAGAAGCTAAAAAACGGCATTAGAGCCCTTCGATTTCAAAAACAGAGGTGAAGACGAACATACTTAAGTTTTTCTTTCAGCGTTGTTTTCATAATAAAACTCCCTTCCTTCATACCAATTTTTTGGCTCAAATTTAGGGAGCAATTTCATATTTAATGGAGCAAGTGACGGGAATCGAACCCGCGTAATCAGCTTGGAAGGCTGATGTTCTACCATTGAACTACACTTGCGTCGCGAAATAGATTATAACTTACTACTTCGCATAAATCCAATAATTATTGATTAACAAACTTTACCAGCTGATTTTTATTGAGATAGCCCATTTTTGTGCCCATATGCTTACCATCTTTAAAGAGCATTAAAGTGGGAATGGCTTGAATTTGATATTGAGAAGCCAAAGCCGTTGCTTTATCAACATCGACTTTGATAATTAGTAAATCTTTGTTCTCTTCCGCTAGTTGTTCTAAAACAGGGGCAATCATTCTACATGGTCCGCACCACGAGGCGAAGAAGTCTACTAAGACAGTTCCTTCTTTAATGGCATTTGCAAATTCATCTTTGTTGTCAATATGTTTTAACATTTTTTATCCTCCTATAATCGAAAATATGATGTAGAGTATGGCCAGGTGCAAGGGATAGTATAAGTACGATCCATACTGAAACCATGCTTTATTATATCCACGTCTTCCATTGTAAAGCAAAATAAACGCACCAGAAAAAACCGCACAAAATTGCATGCTTAAATCCCAAGATACAAATTCATCTGGTAATAAGTAACCCACGAAATAAAGAATAGTGGATACCATAAATAAAATCATTAGTGAAAAAGCGTTTAAAACATTTCTTTTAAAATATGAATTGTCATACAGACTTAAATCGATTCCTGAAAGGTTGCTTTGATAACGAATAAAAAAATCAGTCAAAACCCGTGCTAGATAAAAACCTACACTTAGTAGAATTGCAAAAAAGCCATACTGCGTTCTCATAAAAAATGGTAACCACAATATTTTTCCGTAACAACCACAACTTTCTAAACAATCAGCCGTAAATGAAGCGATACCATAAAGAATCGGAAGAGTTGCTAATAATTTTATATACCAATTTTTTTGTCTTAAAAGATATATCGCTAGCGCTCCTAAAAGTAGGTCAAGAAATATTATGCCTTCATCTCTCATGCTAAAACCTTGATTTTTGAAAAAGGGAATGTATTCAGAGCAAATTATTACGATTGAAATAAAGCTAGCCATTAAACCTAATCTAAAGAGGTATTTTCCCATACTTTTAGTGTGAACAGCCCCTTCCGCGATCATTAAACAAAACAAAGGTAGGGCTAGGCGACCGATATAACGAAAAACTACACTGACCATGGAAGGAGGTAACAAATAACCTATGTGATCGATAGTCATGGTTAAAAGAGCTAATATTTTGAGCCAAAAACCATCTAAAATTAAAGGAAAACGCAATTTATTATCCATATTTATTTCAATAAAATAAGCACAAAAGCAAAGATATTATAAAGGACATGAGCGGTCATAGAACAAGCGGGTCCGCGGTGCTCGTAGGCAATATTTAAAATGAGACCAGAAATAACATACGAGGGTAGAGCAACTAACTCAACTATCATATTTTCGGATGCAAAATCAAAATGAATGAGAGCAAAAATAACAGAAGTTAAGATGATGGCCAAATATTTGCTAATCCTTCTCAGCAAAGAATATAGGCCTATTCGATAAGTAAATTCTTCGCATATCGGACCGATAACACCTAAAATTAAAAAAGCAATAATAGGATAATTTTTAGCGATAGTTATCGCCGCTTCTTGATTGGCGTTATCACTCGGAACTTGATAAAACAAAGAGATTAAACCATTAACAATAGAACCAACACAAACCAGAGTGACAGCGTAACCAATTCCGTAAATATAATCGAGAACTTTTTTGTATTTGCTTAAAAACAACTGTCTCCTCGTAAAAAAGGGAATAGCAAATAAACCTACTAGCATAAGTAAGTAAGTGAAAGTCAACAAGAGAGTTTGCTTTAAGGTAATATCTGTTGAAGAGAAAAAATTTCTGATGCAAAGAGCGACAACCAGCTGCGTCAGTAACATCCCTACGTATGCGAAACCACCTAGGAATAAGCCAGCCTGCGCGAGAGGGTGTAAAAATAAAACGCGCTTTGGAACGGAGTTAGATCTATAAGATTCATTGGTATTTTCGCAAAACGGACACTTCTCAAGTGTCGGATCAAAGTTATTTTGACAATTTGAGCATTTTTTTTCCTTAAACAACATTTTCTTTTAATCCTATTAAAAAAACTATACACTAAAGTAAAGAACAAATATACCATAACTTTTAGTTATTGGAGGGAATGCCGATGGACATAAACACTGAACAAATAATGCAGTATGTAGAGGGAGGATTACTCGGTCTCTTTCTGTTGATTTTACTTACAACATTAGTTTCTGCCCTCATAGGTTTTAAAAAAGGAATATGGAAATCAACATATCGCATGTTATTCATGTTTTCTCTCGTTTTTATCGCTTTGTTAACTTTAGGGCCTCTTACGAATTTTATTAGTTCCTTTGACCTTTCAAAATTTCTCACTGGAGAATTTTATGTTTCTCGAGTAGTGGAAGGAGAAACATTTACCTATTACATTCCTGTGACTAGTGTTAAGGAAACTATTGGTGAAATAATTAAAGGACTTTACGTTCTATTTAACGTTTCAGTGACAGAGGCGAGCGCTACTAATTTTGCTTTAGCTGTCGTAGATTCGGTTTTAAAAATAGTTGTTTTTATCGTCGATATGGTATTGATTGTTACTCTTGGCAATCTATTTTGCTTTATCATGTGGCATATCGCTTTCAAACGCATCGTGCCTAAAGCTGCACGGAAAATTGTTAAATTTAGATGGGTGGCAGCTATCGAACACGCGGTAACTTATTTTGCTCTGGCAGTTTTGTTTTTTATTCCGTTTACTTCGATTCTCAATTCAGTTAACCAGGCTTATCAGAGAAATCGTCCGGACAACGATAACGAAATAATTTTGACAGTCGGAAATTTCATTGATGCTTATAATAACTCTTTGTTTGCGCAAGTGTTCTTCAATTGGACGGTTGACGATTCGGGCATGACTCTTGATACCCGCCTATTCGATTCATTTACGACTGGCGTCAGCGGAGATGTCGCTATTGGTTTGGTAAGCGAAATTGCTAATTTAACTGATTTAGCCATGGTCGTTATCAATGGCTTGGAGATTGAAGGAGAAGAGTTCAATGTCGAGCCCACCTCCTTTATTACCAAGGAAGTTGTTAACTCCGTGTTTGATTCTCTAGGCAAATCGCAAATACTCGGCACGGTCTTACCGCTCGCCGTTGAAGTAGCATTAAACAGCGATATATTGAGCGAATTATTGGAAAACAACGTTCCAAAAGAAATGTTGAACATTGGTGATTTTGAATGGAAAAGCGAAGTTTCTAACCTCAAAGAAATGGCAAATTGTTTATTCGATAGTGGGGTGGTCGACCTTCTCTTTGTCGAAGGAGAGGATGGTAGAAAAACTTTACGAAATGTTGAAAATGAGCAAGAGGTTTTCCTCCTTATAAATGACATACTTTATTCTGAAAACTTCGATTCTCTTCTCGAAGTATTTCGATTAATCGATAAGTCAAAAATCATCTCTAGAGTTTTACCTGTTTTGATAAATATTGGTCTTGAAAGCGACGAAACTGGGGAAGTTAGACAATTTTTACCCCTTTCTTGGGAACAACTAAATGAAATTTCTTGGGGTTATGAATGCTATGTTTTACTAGATTTCTTGCATCAAGCGGTGACTTTAGATGATGATTTTTTCAAAGCAATTCTCGTTCAAACTGAAGCCCTTACCCCTTCTGCGGGAGAAGAAATACCCGCTTTGTCCTCTCTAATTTCTGAATATGCTGAAGATTTTCGCGATTTACTAGTAGGAAAAGTGGCTGATAATCAACTAATCAATGTTGATAAATATGGTCGCACGATAGTTTTTGATAATAACGGCGAACGTATCGAAGGTAGAAAGTACTGCTTATTCGATATGAGTTTGATGAACTACATTCTACCAAACTTCATGACTAACTTATTCGACTATGAATTTTTAGGAGACCTTTCTGCGGAATTTAGCGAAGCTGATATTAATTCTTATAAAGCCGCGGTAGCGATTTTAAATACTGGCGAAAAGTTGAAAAACTATAAAAAAGAATTCCACGCAATCTTGAGTATTGTGACATCAATTGCTGAAAACGAAGAACTTTTGAACGCTTTGATGAGCGAGAATGGCTTAGATGGTTTGATGGTTGAAGAAGGTAATCCTTTCTCTATCGAAAAAAGACATATCCAATCCCTCCAAACCGCTATGAGCAAAATCGACGACTCGATTTTACTCTACAATATATTAACTCCAGTTATTAAAACCCTTATTACTGATGGAGAGTTCGCTGACACGCTTTCAGACATTGGTCTTGATGTCAACGTCATTGCTAGCGCCATCGATCACGATATGAGAAGAGATAGAGAAAATCGGCAATTCTTTACAGATCTATCTTCCCTATTTGACAAATGGGATGATTTAGCCGCTCTATCCACATTGTTTGATGGTGGTGATGGTTCTGATGCTTTAGAAAAGTTAAACGATCGAGATATGGTTGATTCTTTAGTGTCAGTTTTAAAAGTTTTATATGAAAATCCAATTATTAACCCCGTTCCCGAAGCTGGTGATACCTATGTGCATAACGAAAACTTGTATGGCATGTTAGGTAGTCTTTTTGACAACACCGCTGATATCGGTCTAGTAGTCCCTCGAGCGACTTTAGAAGAAGTAGCGGATTGGTCCGCAGAATTTGAAGCGTTTGGCGATATCATCTACTACATCGCCAGCCACGACATTCTCAATGCCGCGGATGTATTTGAGGGTGGCATGACACGCGAAGCTCTCGAGAGTCTAAAAGATCCAGGAGAAGGTCATATAGATTTACCGGGTTTCTTGACTATCATTGGTGGTTCTTATATATTCTCTCAGAGGTTAGGACCCTTCCTCGATGAGATGTTAGGCGATGCTCTTTCTGGTTTCCTAATCGATACTGATAATGGTGTTTGCTTCAGCAATATTAAGGATTGGGAAGCCGAAGCTATAAATATACGCAATCTCTTAAATTCCCTATGTGACTTATTCCCTGAAGATGATGATGGTGACCTCTTGTCGAATTTCGATATAGCTAATGTCACCAATGTCATCGAATTAAATAAAATGCTCCATGAATTAGCCAATTCTGGTGTCTTTACTTACATCGATAGTGAGAATGTCACCCATTATCAATTTGGCAAATGGCTCTACTCGAAGATGAATGATCTTTTGAGTGAATTTGAGGCGGGCGATGATTCTTTTGATTTACTAGCTGACCCTGTTCCAAAAGCGGGTGAAAATTGGTCTTGGAATCCCGAGTGGGGCATTCGTCCTGGCGATGCGGGAACTACTGACCCATATTTTGCCGAATGGCACGATCGATATTATGACCCTGCTAAAAAGACGCATTATATCGCTTATCGCGATTTTGTGAGCCCCGAAGGAATTGATGATGATGATTATACAAATATCTCAAAATTCTGGTGTGATTACGATAGCTTTATTGCTAAACATAACAACTTTAAAGCGGATAAAGGTTCGAATATTACCAATACGGAATCTCTATATTATGATAATCCTTGGGGGAGTTATTTTGCGGATCCTGATTTTATCAGTGACTATGATGATTACGAACTTTTCGACGTCGATGAAATTTCTCGCTTTGTTAAATTCATGTCCTACGTCATGCGCTTGGTCGTGAAGGATAGCGAGGGTAATTTAGTGGCTTTTGATAATATGGACACCGAATTGATAGGCGGTTTACTAACGTCAATTAATGACACGACTTGCCTACGGATGAGTATATACAATTTCTACCTAATCGCCAGCGATGCGATGCTCAGTGGCTATAGTGCTTTCAACTTGAGTACGGCAAGAAATGTGTACATGGTTGACTGCAACAAAGATATACAAAACTTTGATCTTGGACGCCCGGCTCGACAAGATGAGCTAAACGTTCTAATTAACTTCTACGATATTATCAATAGCGCTAAAGATGACGGTGGTATCATCGGTGGAGATTTTGATTTTTCTAAGATGAATGAAGAAGGATTTGTCAGCGATATCAAAGAAGCGTTATCGAGTTTAAATAATTCGTTCGTTTTCCATCGCGCTGGTCCTTCTATCGATAATCAGCCAACCACCTTCCAGAGATTGTTCCATTCTATGCTCGATATGAGCGAAATGAAAAATATCGTTTACTTAGGTGACGATTCACCGAAAGACAAAGCGGCTACTCAATACGCTAACGCCGAGGATAAGGTCAAATATTTAGTTTTGAGAACCTTTTTGACTGATGATGATGCCGCCGCTCTTGGTATTGATATCGACACTTCTTTAACCCAACAAAGTAATGAAATCGATCTATTGATGGAGGCCATTGAACAGATTTATTCTTTGGTCGATACTGCTGGACAAACCGTCGCGGACTTTGCTTCCGCAGATATGAGTAAATCCGATAACCTCGAGACTATTGAGAATTTATTTAACATATTAAATTCTAGTGGTTTACTTTACGACTGTGTCCCGAACACTCTATACAATATGCTCGTTAAAAATAATCAACTAAGCATCTCTAGCGGAGCTTTAAGCGTTGAATTTAACCGAGTCGACCCATTCTATCATTATTACTATAATGATAATGTTCTTAGACCATCGGTAAATTTCGAAGCCCGCTATTTGGTTAAAGATATTTCTAACATCATGACTATCCTAGAAGACTATCAAGACTTCAACGAGCTTCTAGCGGGTGGAAGTGTTTCTGCTCCACAAATACTGGCCGATTTAATCGGAGTGGATGAAACAGAGGCGGTCAATGGTCCTCTGCCTAACTTACTCAAACATATGCACGATTCGAATCTCTTCCACACTCCAGCGCGTAATTATCCTAATGTCTATTACACGAATAAATTTGATGGAGATAGCTATACTTTATTCGAAGAATTAATGGCGAAAGTCTGTTCGTTCGTCGGTCTTGATACTTTTGCTTATGACGCTGCTCACGATATTGGCTATGCCACTGCGGAAGCTAAATTAAGAGCTAAAGTAAAACTTCTAACTCGCGCTGACGACGATAACTTATTATTAGGCGACACTCCTCCTTACTATCATAATGAGGAAGGCAAAGCCTGGACTGGTGCAAATCAAGAGATTGATTCAATTATGCTTCTAGCTAACGAAGCCATTACTCTCGATGAAGGCTCCGCTAGTTTAGATTTATCTAGTTTCAGTTTCAATGAAATTGCTCCGAATAAAGTGGAAGCCTTATTGCACCGCATCAATAATTCAGATTTAATCAGCGATGCGGTCCCATCTTTCATTAAAGGAGGCTTTGCCGCATTAAATATCGATAATTTATTGACATATAACGAGCAAAATTATGCTTACTATTATTTAGGTCAAGGAATTTATGGCGGAGATGCCGTGGGGGGCACTGATAAAGGAGAAATCAGCACGATTTGTAACGCCATGTCTGATCTATATGATGAAACCGGAAGTCAATATATCGCTAACTTTACCAACTTTACAACCTTAGCGGGTGGGGCGGAAGCCGATAAACACTTAGGGGCTATCCTGAGATTGATTTATAATTCCCGTATTCTCAATACTTCATTAGCAGGTAACTACAACGAGTACAATGTTGTCGAATCACAAAAAATCAGTGCTCAAGGTATTTTGCTCTACAATGCGATGGGTGACACCGTTTGTAGTTATGTTGCTCGAGATGCTGATGAAAGTACTCCCGCTAGAACAAAAATTCAAAAAATTGCCGTCCTTTCCAAAATTGCTCACATGATCGAGTACATCGATGAGACTCATGCTCATGACACTCCGGCGGTCGAAGCCCAAGGAATTAGGAAGCTAATCACTTCCATACAGGGTAATTTAGATGCTACGACATTCGGTGGTGGAGATACCGAAACTATTCAAGCGAAAAAGGCTCTGATCCTAGGAATTGTGGAAAGTGCTTATAACGCTGAAAGTGCTGTTGAAGAAGCCGATTATCGCCGTTCCGCCATTGTGAGTGAATTCGTCGCTGGTCTCTTCAATACTATTTTGGAAAATCAATATCATAAATTAGAGACTGATGCAGCATACGCTTCATACGTTTATGAACTATTTAGTTTTGGCGAAGATGACGCGGAATTGTTAACTTTTGCAAGTTATGACAAGATTAATGTCATCGAAAGAGATGGTTTAGAGGGACTTCTCGACTCTTTAGCAGACATTAAAGACTTCGCTTCTTTATTAGTAAATCCTGAAAAAATTGCTCATTTAAAAGAATGCTTTACCAAGATGGGAAGAGAAAACAATAAAAATTCTGAAATCGCGAGAGCCTTATACCTAACAGAAGCCCATTCCTATTTTAAAGTTTTGGGACTATCTCCAGCTAAACACCCCATTTACTTTATTCCTGTCGATGAGACTAAAAAAGATCCGCTGCTAGACAATAACATTTACAGCAACACCTTCTCCTTTAAAGAATACGGAGACAGAGTGGAAACTTACGCAAATGCTTAATTATGGCTCTGACAGTTGAAGAAATATATCAAAATCAAATAGAAGTGATGAGAAGTAAATTCATTGCTTACCTATTTCCCCTAAACCTAGAAGAGGATTTTAAACCTTTATTAGCTAACCTAGCTAAAGAACATAAAAAAGCTCGACACATTGTCTACGCTTATCGCGTCAATACGAAAAGTAAATCCACCGATGATGGGGAACCTAGAGGAACAGCAGGGCGTCCTTTGCTCGAACTCCTCTATAAAAGAGATATCGAAAATGTCGCTCTCTGTGTTGTTCGATATTTCGGAGGCTCAAAATTAGGAGCTTCGCGTCTACTAAGAACCTATTTACGAGCCGGTATTTCGGTCATCGATATCAGCGAACTCGTCGAGATAGAAAGGTAAACAACATTATGGATCATTGTGATGGAAACTGCACCGAATGTGGGGCAAAAGATAGTTGTGCTAGTCAACCAATAAAAAAATCAAAACCTAACGAGCTGAGTAAAATCAAAAGAATTATCGGTGTTTTAAGTGGCAAAGGAGGGGTCGGTAAGTCATTTGTAACCTCCAGTATTGCTACTTATTTATCGAGAAGAGGTTTGAACGTGGGGATACTCGACGCGGACATTACCGGCCCCAGTATTCCCAAAGCTTTTGGGATAAAAGAAAAAGCTTATGGAGAAGAAAATTATATCTTCCCCGCGGAAACTATCGGGGGCATCAAAGTTATATCAGCGACTATGCTTTTGGAAAAAGAAACCGATCCTATTCTCTGGAGAGGGGTGCTCGTTTCTAATCTTGTAGTACAGTTTTTTGAAAATGTCGCTTGGGGCGAATTAGATGTTTTGTTGATTGATATGCCTCCTGGCACCGGCGATGTCGCTCTAACGATATTCCAAAGTTTACCCATCGATGATTTAATTGTCGTTACCTCCCCTCAAGATTTAGTTTCTCTTATTGTTTCTAAAGCTCTTAATATGGCAAAAATGATGAATATTCGAGTTTTAGGGGTGATTGAAAATATGTCTTATCTCCTCTGTCCAAAATGTAAGGAAAAAATCTTTCTATTTGGAAAATCCTCTCTAGAAAAGTTTGCTAAAGAGATGAATTTTAATATTCTAGGTCGATTGCCATTAGATAGCAAAAACTCGTTACTAATGGATCAGGGAGAAATTGAAAAGATGAATTTAGAAGAAATGCATGATATCATCAATAAAATAATCGGAGAATAAATATATGAAGGAATTAGAATCTCGCCGTAAAGAAGTATTTAAACAAATGAAAGAAAATAGCGTAGCTATATTCTTTTCTGGTGTAAGCAAAGTTTCGAGTGAAGATGAATTTTTACCCTTTTGTGTCAATAAAAACTTTTTTTATTTAACGAACATTGAACAAGAGCACAGCGCCCTTATTTTGGTTAACGCTATCGGGGAAAAAAGCGTTTATCTCTTTGTCGATCCCTATAGTGAATTAAAAGAAAAATGGACAGGAAAACGGCTCACTTTTGAAAGAGCGGGTCTTATCAGCGGTATTAAAAATGTCTATTCAACAGAAAATTTTGAAACGATGGTCTCTTTGGCTTTGTCCGATGAAGATAATCAATATGGAAACATCGATTGCGTCTATCTCGATTTAACTTCCAAAGAACAAAAGATTTATGAAAACTTTTTTATGAATGATTATTATATGAAGTTAAAGGTTGATTATCCCCATAAAGAAATCGTCGATGTCTATCCAATTTTGAGAGATTTAAGAATGGTTAAATCGCCTTTAGAAGTCCAAAATATTGTTAAAGCCATCAATAAAACCAATCAAGGTATCGCTTATATGTTAAGGCATTTAAAACCCGATATGCTCGAACACGAACTCGCTGACCATTTTGAGATGTATGGCCGGACGCAAGATCGGACAAAATTGGCTTTTTCCACCATCGTAGCAGCGGGTAAAAACGCTACTTGCTTGCATTATCCCACTCAAAATGACAAAATCAAAGACCATGACTTAATTCTGTTTGATTTAGGTTTTCGACATGATCATTACTGCGCTGATATTTCGCGTACCTTCCCGGTAAGCGGTAAGTTTGTCGGCGTTCAAGCTAAGATTTACGAAGCAGTTTTGATTGCTAATAAAGCGGTAATAAAATACGCTAAAGCGGGTTTAACGATTAGCGATTTACAAAATTTTGCCATTGAAACACTAAAAAAAGAGTGCTTGCGGCTCGGTCTTATCGAAAACGAAGAACAACTAATTAATCACTATTATCACAATGTTTCTCACCATTTAGGGCTAGATACTCACGATGTTTCCGATAGAGAAAAACCCTTGGAAAAAGGCAACGTCATCACCGTGGAGCCGGGTTTATATTTTGCTAAACTGGGCATCGGGGTAAGGATCGAAGATAATATATTAATCACCGAAGATGGGGCGATTGTCTTAAGCAAAAATATCGCAAAAGAAATGGATGAAATTGAAAGATTAATGCTGAGTTATTGACTATGAAATACGTCTTAGCCATCGATCAAGGAACCACGAGCACACGCGCTATCTTGTTTGATAGAAACGGTCACCTTTTGCAAATCGCTCAAAGAGAAGTGGCTTGTTTGTTTCCTAAACCCGATTGGGTAGAAGTCGATGCTCTCGCCATTTGGGTTAGCGTCACCGATGTCATCAACGAAGTGTTAATTAAAAGCAATATTTCTATCAACGATATTGCTACCGTCGGTCTAACTAATCAAAGAGAGACGACGGTGGTTTGGTCTAAAAAAACGGGGATGCCCGTCTATAACGCAATCGTCTGGCAATCCCGTCAATCAATCGATATTTGTAATAACTTATCAAAATACCAAGAGGTAATTCAACAAAAAACTGGCCTATTAATCAATCCCTATTTTTCAGCGAGTAAAGTGCGTTTCATTTTAGACGCTACTAAAAACGGGCAACAAAAAGCGGAGAACGGTGAACTACTTTTTGGAACGATTGATTCATGGATTATCTACAAGATGACGATGGGTAAAGTTCACGCCACCGATGTCACTAATGCTTCGCGGACTTTGCTTTTTAATATCAATACTTTGAAGTGGGACGAAGAATTGTGCTCACTTTTTAATATTCCGATGAAGATGCTACCGACTGTTTGTCCCTCCGCCCATGACTATGGCTCCTTATCTTATCTAAAAAGCCATGTCCACATCACCGGAGTTCTCGGCGATCAACAAGCCGCTTTATTCGGTCAAACTTGTTTTGAAAAAGGTGAAAGTAAAAATACCTATGGAACTGGATGTTTTTTACTTCTTAACACCGGTGATAAACTTGTATTTTCTAAGAAGGGTTTGTTAACGACCATCGCTTGGCAAATTGGCGACAAAGTTACTTACGCTCTGGAAGGTTCAGTTTTTATTGGAGGAGCAGTTGTTCAATGGTTGAGAGATGAAATGCATCTCATTAAGAGTTCAGACGATTCAGAAAGCGTCGCCTTAGAGAGTCCCAGTGGGGGAGTGTATGTGGTCCCAGCTTTTGCTGGATTAGGAACACCTTATTGGGATGATAAAGTTCAAGGCGCGGTATTTGGCTTAACGAGAAGCACGAACCGCAGTCAATTTGTTAGAGCTTCTTTGGAATCGATTGCCTATCAATGTAAAGATGTCGTCGAAGTCATGCAAGAAGAAACTAAAATCCCTCTCAAACTACTAAAAGTTGATGGGGGAGCCACTAAAAATCGTTTCTTAATGCAATTTCAAAGCGATCTTTTACAAACAGAAATACGATTGCCTCGATGTTTAGAAACTACCGCCTTAGGTGTCGCCTATATGGCGGGCTTACAATGCGGATTTTTTAAGAGTCTCGACAATATTAAAAAAATACATGAATATCAGGCAGTTTATACTCCCTATGTGGATAAAAAGGAAGTCGATCGATTGTACGAAGGATGGAAAAAGGCCATTAAAGCCACTAGAATATTTAAGTAGATATTATGCGAAAACTTCTCCCCAAACAAAAAGTTGCTGAAATTGTTAGTAATCTACATCTAGATGCCATTTTAAATGTGGATTATCTTTATGATGTCTATGAAATGGCTAATGAAGTCATCGATTATTTAGAGGAAGAAAACGCACAAATAGAGGTTAAAGAGGTCAATCAATTTGATCTGCTATTATATTCGATTGGTGAATACCATTATTCCGTATCGTATTTGAGTGAAGAAAATAGAAATAAATTTATTCAAGACGAACAAGTTGCCTCTTCTATGGCTTCCGTAGCCGCGGATAAATATTTATCTCTTTCTATTTTCAATCACGTGGAAAGAAAACTTTCTAATCGATTTTTACCTCCAGCTTCTTCTCTATATCTCTATCTCAATTTTATGCTCAATATCGTTAAAGGCTATAAGAAAAATGACCCACAATCATCTTTAATTAGCGATTTACTTATGAAATCATTGACGATATCCCGTTGTATTTTAGACGAACTACTATCTGGTTATGAGACGGAAGCCTTTTCTTCCTGGCGGACCCTCCACGAATGCGAATGCACGTTGATTCTTTTAGATCGTCACGGCGAACCTTTAATCAATCGATATCTCAAACATATGAATTATGGTTTCGCTTTTAATAACACCATGGACAATAAAGAAGAACAAGATAAAGTGTTTTATGAGATGAAAGAAGAAATGCGTACTTTTAATCTAAAGAGCAAAGATATAAAAAAATATATTGAATACGGCTGGCTCTACCAAATTGTTCCTTCCGATAACGAAACTTTTAAACTCAATTTTAGAGACGGCTTACAAAAGCTCGCGGGCTTAGAGATTTACGCGAAAAGATATGAAATTTCTAGTGAAATCGTTCATAGCACCCCTTTATTAATTTACTCAAACAAAGATTATTTTTATTACATGACTCTGCTCAGTCTTTACGAGAGTTTCTTTCGACTTGAAAATGTCTTTGTATCTTTGCTTTCTAAAAGAGTCAATCCTGAACAGATGAAACAATATAGACAAATGCGCAGTGTATATTACGCCCAACTAGTTACCATCCATAAAAGAGAACTTCAAACGTTTAAAAATATGCAAGCTAAAGTAAACAAAAAAGGCCATGAGCGGTAATTTTTGTGATACTTTAAACAATTCTCTATTCTACTTTTTTGTATTTGGTCTTGAATCACAATTAAATATCTGAGATGGGGATAATGCAGTCGGTTAAACTTAGTTCTCTTTTTTTGTATAAGAAAAGATTCCCTCAGATTCCCGCTTTGCACCATCTATCTTGCTCAAGATAAAATATGTGTTTTAGAAACAAAACATCTTCTCGTTCATCTACTGATATTCAAGTTTGATACACCAGTCTTAAATTATTCTTCTTGGTAACAAGAACCACCGATGAATTCACGAATAATCGAGTTACATGGAACCCAGGTATCTGGCAAATCATTGAAGAATTTTAACATGCGGAGCAATCTTTCGACGACTGGGAAATGTTCATTTTCGGTATCAATTTCTTCTAGCAGGGGCATAGCGTATTTTTTCATGACACTCAGTTCGTAGCTGGAGAAGGAATTGAAAACAAAATCCGCGCCTTCTTGAGTATCGTAAATCCATTTGAATTCACCTTTTCGAACATTGGGCCACATGGCAATCGTCTCTATGGCCGAGGAATTGCGGAATTGATTATCTCTTACTATTCTTCTTAATAATCTCAAATCCGTTAAGCTCATCGGATTGTGATTATCGATATTGATTTGACTTTGTGGCGCAATAAAGATTTTATATTTTTGATGAGAAGGTATAGATTGAGTTAGCCTTTCATTTAAAGCGTGGATCCCTTCGATAATAATAGGTTGATCGTAGGGAACAGTTAATGTTCGACCTTTAACACGAGTGCCAGTGATAAAATCATATTTCGGTAAAGCGACTTCTAAACCAGCGATTAAGTCGGCGAGATTTCGATTGAATAGAGCAATATCTAGAGCATCAGCGCTTTCGATATCGGGATCGCCATTTTCATCTAGGGGAATATCTTTTCGATTGATATAGTAATCATCCATGGAAATACGAATCGGTCTAATACCGCGAGACAACAACTCAATCCGCAAGCGATTGGCGAAAGTAGTCTTGCCAGAAGAAGAAGGACCAGCGATACATATCAATCGAAAGGAATCTTTTTCATCTTCAATCATCTGTCCTAATTCACACAGTTGACGATTGTGATTTTGTTCACACAGGGTGATGAGATCGACATCGCCATCTTTTTCAATTTTTTGATTGATGCCAACGACATTATCGCACCCTGTAGCCGTCGCCCATTGATGGGCTCTTTTTAGAGTTTTACCAAATGTAGGAGCGTCTTCAAACGGAGGAATTTCTCCATTAAAATCTGGACGAGGATATTGGATGATAAAACCGGGATGATAGTATCTAATTAACCATTTTTTAATATAACCAGTGGAGGGGACCATACGGTTATACATGTAATTGCGATAATCGCCGCATTTATAAATATGAGAGGTTTTCTCTGGACGGTATTTAAGAATATCAACTTTATCCTGATAACCATCTTCTTTGAAGATGCGCGCTGCTTCTTCTTTAGAGACGATTTGTCTGATTAAAGGTAAATCTAGAGCCACGAGGCGATTCATTTCTTTAATTAATTCGTTAATCATCATGCCAGAAGCACATTTTCCTTGATTTAAGATTTGTACGAAAATGGAACGCGAGACGTTATAGGCAAATCTGATTTCAAATTGGGGATAAATATTGTGCATCGCCATCGCCACCAGGAAGCGCAAAGAAGCTTCATAAATCGGTTTAGCATCACGGTCTTTATAGGTTAAAGGAATAATCTCGGCATCCTTATCTAATACATAGGTCAGTTCTCTCACACGACGATTGACATAAACGCAGACGATGTCGGTATCGTTTCCGACAATATCTAAGACCATTACGGGCTCTTGATATATGGTTTCTTTTTGGTTATAGATTACTTTGAATGACATCATTTCTACCTCCTAAAATTGAACAATCTAAGCATAGACAAAACTCTCCCTAATTATAGCGATTTAATATCTATTTGACACTGATTTTTTTCGATTTCTATATTTATTTAAAATATAATGTGATATAGTTTTACACGGGTGGAGGACTTTAAGTATGAAAAGATTACTGGTTGTGGTCGACTATCAAAATGACTTCATCGATGGCGCTCTCGGCTTTGATGGGGCAGATAAAATTGCCGCTAATATCGTAGAACTCATCAAGCACTTTAAAAATTCGAACGATGAAATTGTTTTTACGGTGGACACCCATGATGAGGATTACTTAAATACCACTGAAGGACAGCATTTACCCATTCCTCATTGCCTTAAAGGACAAGAAGGGTGGAAACTCTATCCCCTTATAAAAGATTTAGTGGGTAACTCAGAAGTTTTTGAAAAACCGAGCTTTGGCAGTGCCCTTCTCGGTCAATATATCGCTAATCATCAATTCGATGAAATCTATCTATGTGGTTTAGTCAGCGATATTTGTGTTTTTTCTAACGCCATTATCGCTAAGACTTTTGCTTCCTCTTACTGCCAGATTAAAGTGGTGCGAGCGGCGACTTCTTCATCGAATCTGGCGATGCAAGAAAAAGTATTTGATGTTTTAAAACATCTTCACATCGAAATTATTTAATTTTTAATACATTAAACAAAACAAGGAGATTACAAATTTATGAAAAACATGGTTTACATTCAATCTGGTGGTCCTACCTCAGTAATTAACTCTTCCTTATACGGGGCGATTAAAGAAGCGAAAAAGCATCCCGATAAAATCGGTCACATTTATGGCTCTCAACACGGTGTTGAAGGTTTAATTGATGACCATTTAATCGATTTGAGTTTAGAAGACGATGAGCAAATCGAATTACTTTTGCAAACTCCCGGAAGCATTTTAGGAACGACGAGAAGAAAATTACCGAGTGATATTCATTCTGTAGAATACATGAAAATCATCGAAACCATCAAAAAACACAATATCGGTTATGTGTTCATCAATGGGGGTAACGACTCCATGGATACCTGCAATAAACTATCAAAATTAGTTAAGGAATTAGGAATAGAAGACGTTGTGGTCATCGGTGTGCCAAAAACTATCGATAATGATTTAGCTTGCACCGATCACTCTTTAGGATTTCCTAGCGCCGCTAAATTTGTCATGAATTCCGTCAATGCCTTTTCCGTCGATGCGGCTTGCTTTAAAAAAGGTAAAGTCCACGTCGTAGAAATCATGGGTCGAACTGCTGGTTGGTTGACGGCTTCGGTCGATTTGCTTCCAGAAGAAACAAGACCTCATTTAATTTATATTCCAGAAATGAAATTCGATTTAGAGCAATTCTTAGTCGATGTTAAGAGAGTTTATCAAGAAAAAGGTTTTGCCCTTGTAGCGATTAGCGAAGGGCTACAATTTGAAAGAGATATGTCTAATGTACGAGTAGATGGTTTTGGTCACGTTCAATTAGGCGGAGCCGCTTTAGAACTCACTCGCATCATCGAATCTCGGTTGGATTTACCGACTAGAGCCATTGAATTTTCCATCGTTCAGAGAGCTTTTCCAGCGATGGTTTCCTTAGTCGACCGTAATGAAGCTATTGAAACTGGCAAAAGAGCGGTTCAAGCGGCACTAAAAGGTATCACTGGCAAGATGATTATCTTTAATCGAGTCAGCAACAATCCTTACAAGATTAATTATGAATTAGCTCCCTTAGATAAAGTGGCGAACGCAGTTAGTCACGTCACTCCTGAAATGATCGTCGATAACACTCGTATGAGCGACAAGTTTAGAGATTATCTCCGTCCACTGGTAGAAGGGGAAGTTAAACTCGTCTACAAAAACGGCATTGCTCCTGTTGCTAAATTAAAACGCCTCAAAGTAGAATAACGATGAAAAAATTTTGGACCAAAGATATTGAGTTTAAAGCTTTTGTCGTAGCTTCAATGGTTACAATTTTGGGTTTTTTATCGACTTTGTTTCTGTTTTGGTTCAACCGTTATGATATTCCATTAGCGATATTGTTAAGTGGATCAATTATTTCATTATCTTGGTTTTTTTTATATGTAAATAAAAGAAGAGCTAAACCTAAGATATCTCTAGATTTAGTACTGACCTACATTCGCTTGTTTCTTGTATTTTTATTAGCGATATTATTTACTTTTTTAGAAATAAGTTACTCGTTAGTAATTATTTCGCCGATTTATTTAGTCGTATCTTATTTGTTTATTTCACTCAGCACGCTTTTCGCGTATATTGGAAAGGAAAAAGATGTTTGATAATTTTTTAACTCTAGACATTTCTGGCGAAGTCATCTCTTCATTAGTAGTCATGACAATCATCATGATTCTAGTTTTTGTTATTGGTTATAAAGCCCGTCGTCAAAACCCTTTGGAAAAGCCAAAAGGTCTTTTGCTTATCGTGGAAATTGGCGTTAAGTTCTTCGACGATCTTTCGAGAGATTTAATCGGTACCGCTCTACCAAATTTTGGTGGTTTTATCATGGGGATAGCAGTTTATTTGTTTTCGACTTTTATCTTTGGATTAATCGGTTTTCCTTCTCCCACTTGTAGTATGGCTATTCCTTTATCTTTAGGTCTAACGTCGTTCTTAGCTATTCACATTACTTCCGCGAGATTTACAAAATGGTCTTACTTCAAGCGCTATATTGAACCAATTCCAGTTTTATTGCCCATTAATTTGATTTCGATGTGGGCACCTCTACTTTCTATGACAATGCGTTTATTTGGTAACGCCATTGCGGGTTGGACTCTACTAACGATTATCGAACTCGCCTTAAGAGATTTGTCTGCGGCGATTTTTAAATTTATGCCGACAGATGGGACAGGCATTTTAGCCGGCAACTGGAATGAGATGTTTCTTTTTCCCATTCCCAAGGCCATATTAAGTGTTTATTTTGATTTATTCTCAGGGTTGATTCAAACCTTTGTCTTTATATTATTAACGACAATATTCGTCGGACAAGAAGTACCAGAAGATTACGGTATAAGCACTTTAGAAAGGAGGACTGCTTAGATATGGAAATTACAAACGCAATGGCAGCGGCTATTTGTATGTTAGGCGTTATACCCAGCGCTATAGGCGAAGGTTGGGTATGTTGCCACGCTATCGATGGGATGTCACGTAACCCAGAAATGTTTTCAAAGTTGAGAACAACTATGATTTTAGCTTGTGCTCTAGTGGAAACGACGGCAATCTATTGTTTGCTCGTCTCATTATTAATTTTATTTATTGGCTAAGGAGGAAAAAATATGAAAAATATCGGTGAAATAATCGGGACGATTGCCGAAAAAATGGTGCCAAATTTGTTGTCTTTTGTCATCCAATTTTCCTCTTTCCTCATCTTGCTGGCAATCGTCTTTTTCTTCGCATACAAACCCGTCAAAAAAATCCTAGCCAAACGGGCAGATTATATTCAAAAAGAAATGGATGACGCTAAGGAAAATCAACTTCTAGCGGTTAAAAATGCGGAAGAAGCTAAAACCATTTTAGCGAGCAGCAAAGTTCAAGCTAGCGATATTATTAGAAGCGCTGAACAACAAGGCTCCCTTCGGGCTAATGAAATTATCGACGAAGCTAAAGAAGAAGCTCACTCTCTTCTAAAGCAAGCACAAGTCGATATCGTTACGGCTAAGCAAGAAGCTCTGGAAGACATCAGAAATGAAATGGTGAGTGTCGCCCTCGCGGCCTCAAAAGAAATTTTAAAACGCGAAGTCGATGAGATCGATAACAAGCGACTCGCTGAGGATTTTGTCAGTCGATTGAATTAGATTTATGAATGAAATTGCCTTAAATTACGCGAACGCCCTATTTAGCATTGCTAAAGAAGAAAATAAGATTTCTTTATGGCATTCTCAAAGTAAGCTATTGCTCGACATTATCAGAGATAATGAAGAAGTAGTTTTGCTTTTAGGTTCTCATTTTCTCAGTTTAGAGGAAAGAAAAAATAATGCACAAAAATTATTTAAAGACTTCGAAGTAGAAATCGTTAATTTAATCAAAGTAATTATCGATTATCATCGTTTGAGTTACTTAACAGAAATCTTTGAAACCTTTGTTTCTCTATGCAATCAATCCTTCGGCATTAAAGAAGGTTTGCTTTATTCCGCTTTCACTTTAGATAAGGCTACTGTCACACAAATCGAAGACAAAATTAGTCAAATCGAAAAGTGCAAAGTTTCGCTTAGAACGCGTATAGACCCATCTTTAATCGGGGGAGTCAAAGTCGTCATCGCTGGACATGTCTACGATGATTCCATTCAAAATCAGTTGGAAAAAATGCAGATCAAACTCTTAGCAAAAGGAGAAAGACCATATGAAAATTAAAACAGATGAAATTAGCGCTCTTATCAAGGAGCAAATCAAAAAATATCGTCATGAAATTGTTAGCGATAATGTAGGAAATGTCATATCTGTGGGAGATGGCATCGCTCTTATCTATGGTTTAGAAAAAGCCATGCTCGGTGAACTTTTGCTTTTT